>DAHZQE010000096.1:0-3849 GCA_027409005.1 Ferrimicrobium sp.
GTAAGGTATCCGAGCGCATTCACTGTGTTCATCGCGCCGGCTGCAAAGTAGCTCCAATGGAGCGCCAGACGCATGGTTGGCAATAAGAGTGAGTATGCAAATCGAGCGAACCCAAGCGACGTCGCGGCTGCGAGTGACAGGCCAAAAGCCGTCAGAACAACCCTGATCTCAATACGCCGAAGACCGGCTTTTGGACGCTCCACCAACAGCTCCTTACATCCACCAACTACGGCAAGGATAGACTAGAAATAACAGAAAGTTGAGGTACCAGATGATGCAATTTAGCGTGCCCACCGTCAGTTGCCATCATTGCCAGCTGGCGATCCAGGGAGAGGTCAGCAAGCTTCCAGGCGTGCAGTCCGTCGATGTCGACCTTGAGACCAAGACGGTGAAGGTCGAAGGAGATGACCTCGGGGTTGACGAGCTACTCGCTGCTATCGATGAGGCTGGTTACGATGCCAAGCTCATCAACTGAACAGATCGACCTTGATCTCTTCGGGATGACCTGCACGAGTTGTGCATCTCGAATCGAACGCAAGCTAAACCGCCTACCTGGCGCAAATGCAACGGTTAACTATGCGCTCGAAGAGGCAACTATTAGTTATGATCCAAACGCACTCGACATCGATAACATCGTCGATGCCGTTAGGCAGGCTGGCTACGACGCAGTCAAGAAAGACAAAGCAGGGCCAACACCAAAAACTCACCACCCAACTTGGCCGCTCGCAATCAGTGCAGCTCTGAGCGCGATACTACTAGGTAGTGATCTATCGATCTGGTCAATCTCCAGACCGATAGCATTCCTCCTTGCGGCCGTAGTCGTCCTCTTGGTCGGACGAGACTTTTTGGTCACCGCTATACGCGATCTTGGCCACTTAACAGGAGGCATGGACTCTCTCGTTTCATTGGGGTTCGTAACTGCATTTGTGTGGTCAACGGCTGTCACTTTTGCCGGCCTTGGACACGAACCGATCTTCTTTGATGCAGCAGCGATCGTTCCGACGGTGATCTATCTCGGACGATGGATCGAGGATCGGGCCAAAACGGTTGCGAGATCCGATCTCAACGATCTGCAAGCGCAGATACTTGGTGATGTCATGATCAAACGTCAAGGTGTCGAGATGATCGTCCCAGCGAGTGAGATTCTACGTGAGGACGTTGTGACAGTGCGCCCGGGTCAAGTAGTCCCAACCGATATAACGGTCACCATCGGAGAATCAACGGTTGATACTGCGATCATCACGGGAGAATCCGACCCTACCCCAGTAGCACCTGGGATCAACGTACTGGCAGGGTCCTTGAACCGAGACCAGCTTCTCGAGGGAGTTGCGACCACCAGTGCTCAGCGCAGCTTCCTCTCACAGCTCACCCTACAGGTGGCTCAAGCACAGGCCAGGAAGGCCAATCTTGAGCGTATAAGTGATCGTATCTCCAGGGTATTCGTGCCGATCGTGATTTTGATAGCAATCGCTACTTTCTTGGCCTGGCTAGCCGAAGGGTCTGCGACTAGGGCATTGGTGGCAGCAATAGCCGTTCTCGTTGTCGCATGTCCGTGCTCCCTCGGTCTCGCCACACCAATAGCATTCCTTGTCGCCACCTCTAGAGCTGCCAGATCTGGTATCCTGATCCAAAGTCCTACCGTCCTCGAGCAGGTACCAAAAATCGACACCGTTTTCCTCGATAAGACCGGCACGCTTACCGATGCAACCTTGTCATTCGATCATCTACCAGCTCAACTGTCACCCATCGAACGCGAACGCATCGCCGCTATAGCCCAGGCTTCAACACATCCAGTAGCACGCGCTCTTGGCACGTTATCGACCACCCAGCTAAGCGTGGGGGCCGTGAAGGAACTCCCGGGTTCCGGCATGGTCGGGACAGTAGATGGCCACACGATCACCATAGCAACACCTCAGTTCTTCAATATCCAAACAAGCGACGGACCAAGAACAGTCGCGTGTCAGATCGACGATCAGCCTCCCATGATATTTACCCTACGTGAGACCCTAAGAGACGGTGCTACCGACCTTGTGCAAGCGCTGCGAGACAACGGAATCCAGATCGTCATGTTGACTGGAGATCGGCTTAACAATGCGGAGCCACTAGCAAGAGCGTTAGGGATAGACACAATCCGCGCCAATGTACAACCGGCAGAAAAGTCTGCAGCAATCCGAGACGCCCAGGCTCTCGGGAAACGTGTAGCAATGGTAGGAGACGGCATCAACGATGCAGCTGCTCTCGCTCAGGCCGATCTAGGTATTGCACTCGCTGGCGGTACCGACATCGCAAAGGCCAGCGCTGACATTACGATCCTCGGTGACGACATTCTAAAGGTTCCTGGCGCTATTGGTTTAGCTCGTGCCACACTTCGTAACATTCATCAAAACTTTGCATGGGCCATCGGATACAATGCCGTCGCCATTACTTTGGCAGCAGTTGGCATCTTGAATCCCATGCTCGCGGCAGCACTGATGGCGAGTTCATCCCTGATCGTGGTAACCAACGCTCTGCGGCTCAGAAGATGGCATCTTTGAACAAACGTTCGATCTCATCCATAAGTGCTAAACCACAACTGTCTGTCTAACTAAGCCGTACGACGTCGAGTTCATCCTCGCTACCATCTATCGAGTCAATCAAGCAACACGCGGCGATGCGCCAACAGCAGGTCTGTACTAGATCCACCGCCCTGAGCGTGGACCCCCATATTTTGCTGTATAAATCGTCGCGACCGACTTGCCAGATGTGACCTAAGCCACTAGGATTTAGCCCCATGAGCAAACGTACACTCGACCTGAAGCTACTGTCTTTCACCTCGATTGTTGCTCTACTCATTGAATTCATCTTCGGAACGGCGAATGTATTGTACGTCACAATTGCGCCACGCAATCCCTGGGGTGCCTCTCATCCCATCGCCGTGCTCTACATCCACGTCATTATCGGACTGGCCCTTCTGATCAACGGCATCATGATGATCAACGCCTCTCTCGAGCAGCCAGAGGCCGGTGCACTTGGCCATACGATCGTAGGTGTGGCAGGTATTATTGTTGCAATTGCCGCTGGACTCGCTTTTGTCAACGGAGGCGGACGTTCAAACCTACTCTCGCTGATTATGGCACTCGGATTCACGCTTGCCCTATTTGCATATGCATTTCTTCTCTACCACCTCAGCCGGACTAGCCCAAAGCAAACTGACGCATAGCGGAGCAGGATCTCTCCGAGCTGCCCGATCGTCTGGCTGACGCCGATCTCCACCTACGACCCACTCCGACAACCCGGGAACGCCACGGAAATGATTGAAGTGCACTCAACCTATCCACGGCTCTGCGAATCGCATAGTTCTCGTTGCATGATGTTTACCGAATATCGTGCGTGTCGCACATCGCAATGTTACTGGAACAGTAATCGCACATCCTCGATCCACGGTGGAAATGAACCGACACTGCAAGTAACCCAAAGTTTCATCCAGATCTGTTAACGACCGTTAGCACCAACCAGTCGGCCCGGAAGTGGAAATACTTGTCTGAATCTGCTCTACTGGCGCATTATACCAATGGCAGAGGGCGCAGTTGTGCTACAAGAACCCACAACAACATGCTCAGAAAACCCTACCGATAGATCCTCTGCCGCACCCAGAGTACACATCGGGCTCCGAAATCTTTATTATCGAGCTGAAGTGCGCCGAGCTTCGACAAAAATAGCTGTTCATGGAGCTCGAATCTAGGAATCCTAGAACAAGCAGTACAGAACCGACATACTTTGACGGTGTCAAGCGGTGGGCCGTAGAGGACTCGAACCTCTGACCCCTTGCGCGTCATGCAAGTGCGCTACCAGCTGCGCCAACGGCCCGTG
>DAHZQE010000104.1:0-5531 GCA_027409005.1 Ferrimicrobium sp.
ACCGACTCGCCCTAGTTCTGTCCCTGTGGATAGGGCAGAACACGCAAAGGCGGCTGGAGAGCGAAGACAAAAGAGGTGCATATAAATGTATATGTATTTTGGAGCGGGTTGTGAACATGTGGTCTGATTTGCCTCCGTCTCTGCCTGTAGGGCGGAGGGCAATGGGTTTAGCTCTCAATCGATGGACAGGTTGAGCGACAACGTCTCCCAGTCGATCGTTACCAACCGCCAAGGCGACGGTAGATGTCCATGGCTGACGAGTTTTTGGGTGGTGGTGATGGCTCGATACGATAGCTGCGTACCCCATCGCCCAATATTTCGGGTTCGAGGCTCAAGCCGCTGGTTGCAAGTTCACGTGCCAGGGTCGGGTAGTGAGTCACAACGATAACCGTCACACCTCGTTTGTCGAGATCACGGAACACAGCGGTGGCTATCTCCGATGCCTCGATCTCGTTCGTTGAAGTCAATGGCTCGTTTAGCAGGACTAACCCATCCTCTTGGAGTTCTGTTATTGTGGCTGCCAGTCGTATGAGCTCATCGTCGAGTCTGCCATGCTGAAGCTCACGATCCTCGTCGTCTGGGAAGAACGTGCGCAGGTTCGTCCGGATGGTTGCTCGGAATTCGTCTGCCGTGACAAAGAGCCCCGTCTGCATCATCAAGATGCCGAGTGCCACGCTCTGGAGCCATGTGGTCTTGCCTCCGGAGTTTGCTCCGCTCAGAACGATCGGAGAGCTGTCGTCTAGCGCCAGGTTGTTGGTTATCGGCCGTGCGCGAGTGCGTAAGCCGAGCGTTGGTTCACAGAGGCCGTGAAAGCCCAGATGCCAGCCATCAGCTGCTGGTTCTGGCATGCAGATGGGTAAATCTAGCTGCTCAAATTGACTCCGTAGGTTGATGGCGCCGACGAGCCAGGCGAGCTCATGATGTAGGGTGACGAAGAAGCTGATCACTGTGCCGAGTCCGTGAGCGACTATGGTGCCTATTTGACTGAGGGCCAGGTTCCGAAGTTCGCGGAGTGTCTCACCACCCGCTTGATCACGGGGAGCGATCTCGATCCTATTGTCATCGCCAAGCACTAGATGCAGCCGGTCTCTCCACCCGCGCCCTTGGAAAGGACTTTCAACTATAAGTTCATCGCTCGTCAAGTTCCCTGCGCCAAGGGTAGCTCGAGTAACCATGCCATTTTCGAACCGGAGTAGTTGAAGCTCTGCCTGGAGTGATTGTAGGTATTCATCATTAAAGTTGTCGTTGATCGTGGCGATCAGGAGTTTGAGTCCCTTCGAACTGACGTCGTTATCTGGCTCCCGAACACGCTTTGCAAGCGCCTCGAGATCACCGATGAGTAAACTCAAGAGTTCGCGAGAGCGAAGCAGTTGAGAAAAGGGTGCCTGTTGTCGGGTCGCATAAGAGCTTCGACGTTCTAGTACGGCGCTGTGGCGCGCTATGGAGTCAAGGTCGCGAATGAGTTGTGGATGAGCAAGGGCGTCGATCAAGACCTCTTGCCGCCAACGAATTACGGTCGAGTCCGTGGGAGCGTGGATAAACAGGTCATTGGCTACTGACGCTATGTCTGGATCCCCATCTGCCATAGCGTCGATTATCATCTCGATACCAATATCAGTTAGAGATCGCGCATCCGTGAAGATGGTCTTTGAGTCTGGACACCCAGGAGGCCAAAGTAGATGAACCCCGATCATGAGATTAGTCCGTGCTCTAGCGCTAGTTCGAGTGCCTGGGCGCGACCTTGCGGTGGTCTCCGTTCAAACTTGTAACTGCGTTGATGGGTAACCCTGTCACTTGATCCAACCAGCGACACCACTCCGGGGGTGGGTTTGGCGAGTTCGTCGACGAAGGTGACGATGATAGCTCGTAGTTGTCGATCCTGACACCGTTCGATGAGGAGACGGCCTAGAGCGATTGCATCGCTCACACTCGTCGAACTGAATATCTCATTTGCTATAAGGAACGACTCTGGCTCGGCTGTCTTAAAGAAGGACTGTATTCTAAGGACTTCATCCTCGAGTCGCCCGGTGGCACGATCAGCTGCTTCGCGTTCGGAGAAGATGGTGGTGACTGAGGGTGCAAGCGTAATTTGTGCGTCTGATGCTCCCACGGGGAGCCCGAGGGCGGCGACGATGTAGAGCTGACCAACGGAACGAGCATAGGTAGTTTTGCCTCCGTTGTTGGGGCCAGTGACAACGGTGATCGACTCGTTGCCATCGAGGTGCCATTGGTTGGTGACCGGTGGAGTGGGTACATGTTGAAGATCATGAGCGAGAGCGAGATCATACAGAGCCTCAGCATGCTGCACGCCAGGTCCATCGTTCAAGGCCGGCAGGGTCCACGCTAACCCTCTAGCCTCAAAGCCGAGAATCTCTTCAATCCATGCAAGGTAGTAGATGAGCTCGCGCTCGAGCCGTGGAATCCAGGCTGCAACGAAAGCGTGATTCTCATGTGCAAATGCGGCCAAGTCAGAGAATTCCTCCGTAAAGATTCGTGCAAGGATGGTTAGAATCCGGTCATCAATGTGAGTTCTAGAGCGATAAGAAGAAGCAATAATCGGCGATTGTATATCGATGTCACCGAAGCGCTCGAATAAGGCTTGGAGATGATCGCGATAATCCTGGTCTGTCGATTCACTCCGATCGACGGTGATTGTACTATCCTCCAAAATGAGCTTGTAGCGAATTTGGCTAAGCTCAGAGGCTACACGTATAGATGATTGAGAGAGTTCTAGGAATCGTTCGCTGCTCTCGAGTTCGGTAAGCGCGTCCTGAAACGTCTGCAATCCCTCGGAACTCCAAGACACCAGCGCCATCTGTTCGCTCACGGTCTTGATCGTTTTCGTGTACGTTAGCACTGCGTCGAGGAGCCACCGCTCTTCACCGCTAGGTTGGCGCGCTCCAGCAGCTGCTCGTAGGTACTGCTCAACTTTTTCGATGCCGTCGATGAAGCTAAGGATCGGTACGCGCGCCTTGGCGTCGAGAAGATCTCGGGCGACGGCTTGACGGTACCGGGTGGTGGTCGCGTCCACCGGCATGGTTGTCCATAGTGAGTAAAGGTCGAATGATTCAAGCCTTGCCGTAGCCAGCGATGTGAACATACGGTCGAGAGCAAGGTCAGCCAAGACGTTAGAGGGAATGACGTGGTAGTTCTCAGAGGTCGGCCAAAGCAAGCTTGCAGGCGATAGGAGTGGATCTGGATTTTTCTGCTGATGATCAGATAGTTGACTGGTATCCCAACTCGTAGTCGGATCACGCCTGATCAACTCCCTAAGGTAAGCCTTTGACACGGAGCACCCCTTCCACTAGCCGTCGCTGCTTTAGTAGGAGTCATCAGTCTGAGACGCATCAGCGAACTCCATCGCCGCAAGCCATCTTAGTCTTGTCGGGAGTTGCGGGAGACTAACTGTCCGCGGTTGGGAACCCATGGTGCCATGTATCTGTGGATGCGAACTTAGACGTTGGGTCAGAGCCTCACAATAGCTCGTCACTCTCTTCGTGAGTCGACGGCTCTCGCATCAGGTGGCGCGGTTCAGGTAAGTCCATCGCTTCCTCGAAGTTGACGAGCACCCAGTAGCCTGCAATTAGTGGCGCGAATGCGCCACAAATTGCATCCATAACTGGTCGCTCGTAAGCCACTGCGTTCGCGCAGTGGGCTAGCGAAGTTATTTAATCGCCAGATGCTTGCCTCTGCCGTAACGCTGGCACAGCGGCCAACATGACCAAGGCGGCCGCAATAGCTAACAACGCGGCATAGCCATAGGCGAGGCCAACTGCAACTCCGTAGAGTAGGCCCATCGCTAGATTGGCAATAAAGGTGCCGGTGCTTCGTGCTGCAGACAATGAACCGAAACCACGTCCTGCCTGGCTCCCAGAGCGAAGGATCGACATCACGGTGGGTTCGAGTGTCTCCACGGCACCCAACGAGTAGCCGGTTATGACTACACCGAGCAAGAGCAGAATTAGGTTGTGATGCAGGCTATAACCGAGACCGATCAAGCCGCTTCCCAACCCCATTGCGAGGTATCCGAACCAGCCTAAGCTCCGCACCCTCCTCCAAAGTCTGGTATCGAGATAACGAGGGAGAAGGTAGCCAGTCAGTGCCGATGTTAGTTGTATCAACAAAAATGCGACGATCCCCAATGCAATACCATTGCCACGTTGGGCGAGTGTGAGGACTGGAAATCCAGCGCTGTAGAAGGTGAATCCGTACAGAGTCGCTGCGATCAAGAGTGAACGAGTTGTCTTCATTGGAGGTGCTGGGTAGGCGGGTTTGACTGGGTCGGATGCCGGTTGCGCCTCAGCAGCCTGGTTGGGTCGGGGAGTCGTCGTTAAAAGCAGGGTGGAGATGATAAGTGGCACCGCCGTTGCCAAGAACAGCCAACGGTAGTCGGAATGAGAGAGGACGGCGAGCAGAACAGCCACGCCAGCAAGGGCGCCGCCTCCGACATCTAGGGCATGCAGGAAGCCAAAGGCTCTGGCACGCTGCTCCTCATCTTGCACCGCCGTGACCAGTAGTACGCGACGCGATGGAGACCTAAGATTGCGTGCCCACCAGCCTCCGGTGAGGAATCCTACTGCCCAGATGGGATTGGCTACCATGGCAGAGAGCGAGAGTAACGGTATGAACGAGTTTCCTAGGATTGCCAACCTGCGATGTCCAATCCTGTCGCCTAACTTGGCTCCGTACCAAGAGAAGAGCGCTCCTCCTCCGTAACTCAGAGAGGCTGCCAGTCCGTACTCCCAGACTGGCTGATGAAGAGCAATAACAAGGAATAACGGAAAGGCTGCCAAGACGGCTTGGTAACCGAGGTCAGCAAAGAAGGCTGAAGCGGCGATTGCCCATACCTCTCCTGTTCGCCATGAGGAAGGCTGGCTCACTAGTCTTCTCCTTTCCGCTGGCTTCACGGTTCACCTGACCTTAGCACGGCTGCTGATCGATCCTGGACCACTATGTGCACCTGGTCGAGCTACTGCAGCACTCATGTGCCCACCCTGGTTCGAGGTCAAGGAAGGGGTGGAAGTGGTCATCACGGGAACAGTAGTCAAGAGCTGCTTCGGGTGGAATCAGCGGTTTTGATGACGTGCATGATTGCCATGCGATCTGGGGCTCGAAAGGATACTGAGCCGCGGCGGATTTTACCAGTGGTGCGGGTGGGTGACAGCAGCGCCCACTTCCACACTCAATTCGCCTTCGCTCGCATCCCTAGCGTGGTATTTAGTGCGTTGTACTATTGCTTGGCCGTGTCTGTTTGCACGCCTTGGTCGCTTCGGGTGCTTCTTAGCATCTAGACAACTCTCTGTGACCATCCACATGCCGACCGTTGCATCTGAGTGATAAATGGTGAGTCACTCACTTAGATGCACCTTTTTCAAGGTTCTCGTCTCGGACTTCATGCTCATTCCTTCGAGGGTTGTTCTTGCCTCGCCGAGCACGGCCAGTATTGCTACCGGTCTTACATGCTCTCTTCAGGTGATGAGTCTTCCCATCATCTGAACTGCCGCCTGTAGCAAATGGCCCGAGAACGAACA
>DAHZQE010000109.1:0-4684 GCA_027409005.1 Ferrimicrobium sp.
TGGCATGTGGACGAGTCGACCCACCGACCTGACTGGGAATGGTTATCCGTCCCTGAGTACCGCCAGTTCGTCTAATGATTAGTCTGAGATCGTTCCCAGCCTCGGAAGACACCCCAAACTTCTCGACCCTCTTGTAGACCGCTCTAAGCAGATGTCGATAAAGACCATGAAGTTTGGATGTAACCACACCTTTTGTCGAACTAACAGGTATCCGCTCGGCAATAATGTTCTCACTCAGGTTTGCGATAGTGGCTCTCCGAAGCTGTAGGCAAGCAATGAGGACTTACCTTTCCCCCACCTGGAGCAACAAGAGCTATGTAGTCTCCCGGAGTTTTAACAGAGCTCAGCGAGTGGGTGTCGAAGCTTTGCGAGTTTGCAAGCTGGTCGAATCGGATGCAGTACACCATGTGTTCTTGAGATGGACGTATTGGAGCGAAAGTTCGGAGTCTATCAAGCTGTGTAGGCATGTCAAGGGTATCGGCAACTCCGGTGTCAACTTGATGTTTGTGCGGTGGTGATCCATCTCTCGTTCGAGAAGGCCGACCAACATAGATATGAGAGGAAAGCTCATCTTAGGGCTGGTTGCACGCACCAGATCAAGTCATCGCATTACTCGCTGCCTGCGCACCGACACGTCACAACTTCGTGACCGACTAAAGAGAATGCTAAGGTTGCAAGGAAGGAGGAGAGATGACAAAGGTACCATTCTGGTTCAACACAACTGAGCAGGCTCCAAATCTCGACGCTGATATCGCCGAACGAATCGAAGCAGTCCGCGAGAGGTCGGGCTTCCTGCCCAACGTGTTCGCTACGCTATCATACTTCCCTGCTGAATTCCGTGCCTTCTTCGCCTACCATGACGCTCTCATGGAGGGAGACGACTCAGGTCTCACGAAGGCAGAGCGCGAGATGATCGTGGTGTCGACCTCAGCTGCCAACGAATGCACCTACTGCGTCGTTGCGCATGGGGCCATCTATCGAATCCGATCCAAGCATCCCTATCGTTCCGATCAGGTGGCGATCGACTTCGAGCGAGCCGAACTCAGCGAACGTGAGAAAGCGATACTGCGATTCGCCCATACCGTATCACTCCACCCACAGACCGTTACCGAGGAGAGCTTTACCCCTCTATATGATCTCGGCTTCTCCGATGAAGATATCTGGCAGATCGGGGCAATCGCCTCCTTCTTTGCCCTCTCCAATCGCTTGGCGGGTTTTGCGCGGATCATGCCGAACCAGGAGTTCTATCTCATGGGCCGAGATCGCCCACTCCCTTAGACGAATCCGCGATACTCGTCTGGGGAAGCTGACTTAACTATCCGAACAATCCTTTGATCTCGGACAAATCTAGGCTCTATGACCTTGTTCCCAACAGTGCTCAGACCTGTAGTTGGCTTTCGAAGCCGTAGCTCAAGCGCCTACAGCGAATCCCTACCAGTCCCGACGATACCTGTCCTGGTAACGATACTGCATCATCATCCGATGACGGCGGCGACGTGGCAAAGCGACCAAGAGGAAGATCAAACCAGCGAGGATAAAAAGTGGACCGACCGCCGGCGCGGCTCCCGCCAGAATAAAAAAGGCAAAAAAGGCTATAAGCACCGACCGCGAACGTGGTCGTCGCAACGGTTGTTGTACCTGCGTCGGTTCAACCGGACGACTCGGGAAGGCATGTTCATACAAAAACGAGTAGTCGTAAGGAAGATCCTCAACCAGAGCCACCAAATCCGCATAGCTAACCGTAGTGTGAACACGCTCGAGACGGTCGGTAAACTCGCTCTGAGTAAGCCTGCCGTCTTCGAAACCCTTCCGAAGCAGCGACTCCACGCGCTCTCGATCACTCGCGGAGTTCCTTATGTGCATTGGATCGATAGCCATAACCCAACTCTAGCGCATTTCACACAAACATGACCGGAAAGCAGCAAAAGCTAACCCGAGCGCTTCTCATGGTTCCACGCAGGTATGACAAGCTAGCCAACATCTAACGGCCACTCACTGGTGGTTTCTTGACGAAGAACAACCTGGCATCTATGCCCCACAACGCATGTCTAGCGCTACCCTGGTCACAGGCCGCCTTAGCTTAAGGCAGTGGGCTCTTGTCGAGAAGACCAATTCTATAACTCAGGTGATGATACCACTCACCTGGTCATCGTGCCGGTAATCGGCTGAGCAACCAGGTCAGGCCTAGGTGTCGTAGACGATCATGCCGCGTACGTTAGCACCGTCACGCATGTCTGCATAACCCTGATTAATCTCATCGAGTGTGTACGTCTTGGTCACTAGCTCGTCGAGTTTGAGGTCACCACGTTGGTACCACGACAACAATCTAGGGATGTCAGCACGTGGGTTCGCAGAGCCGAAGAGCGAGCCGTGCACGCTCTTTTGATACAGGGTGAGATCAAGCAGGGACATAGTTACCTCTGTCTCGTACGCACTCGCCAAACCGGTCACCACGATTCGTCCGTTCTTGCCGACAAGGGCAAGTGCATCGGCCATCATCGATCCCTCGACAACCCCAGGCGTCATGATCACAGCGTTCGCCATGGCTCCCCAAGAGATATCGCTGATCATCTCCTTTGCCTCGGCCATCGAGGCAGCGTCATGGGTCGCACCAAACTCGTAGGCCCTATTCCGCTTCCAAGCGTTAGGGTCGATAACGACGATCATGCCAGCACCAGCAAGGCGCGCCCCTTGCACTGCGTTCATACCGATACCACCGACACCCACAACAGCCACAATGTCGCCTGGTTTTACCTCGCCGGTAGTGATCGCTGAGCCTACTCCGGTCGTAACTCCGCATCCAACAAGAGCGGCGTAGCGCAACGGAATATCCTCATTGATCTTCACTACAGAAGACTCATGAGCCACTACGTAGGGGGCGAAGGTGCCCAACAGACAAAAGGTCCCTACTCCTTGACCACGAGCAGTGATACGCTGTCCGCCAGCAAGTTCAGACCCGGAGACGAGATGAGCACCAAGGACGCAGAGGTTCTGGTGTCCACTCGAACACATGTCACAGACTCCACAGGCTGGTATGAAGGAGAGGACCACATGGTCGCCCTCGGCGACTGAGGTCACACCCTCTCCCACCGCCTCTACTATGCCGGATCCCTCGTGGCCACCAACCATAGGCAATGGAGCTGGAAGATCGCCAGTTACCAGGTGCTCATCGGAGTGACAAAGACCCGAGGCGACCAGCTTGACTCGCACCTCATAGGCGAGCGGGTCCGCAAGCTCCACCTCCTCGACGCTCCAGTCAGACTTTGGCTCCCATAACACTGCCGCGGGCATCTTCATGTGAATTCCCCCTTCTCACCTGGCCCCAATCCTAGCAAAAAGGAGGCCGTCTGTGTGGTCGCAAAAAGAATCCGCTCACGCCGACGAAGCCACCCCACGGTGCTCACTAATCTGGAGGACAGATGCAATCTTTTGTCCACCTTCACACCCATACTGAGTACTCGATGCTCGATGGGGCCGCCAGAATCAATGACCTCCTCAACAAGGCTCAGGAGGACCACCAACCAGCTATGGCGATCACCGACCATGGGAACATGTATGGTGTCCTCGACTTCTACAAGGGCGCAAGGGCTCGCGGCATCAACCCGATCGTCGGAATCGAAGCCTATATGGCCGCCCAATCCCGCCGGGATCGCCCGGCGCGTCGTGGACGTATCGATGACACAGGTGGCGACGGAGAGGGTGGCGAGAAGATGTATTACCACCTCATCCTCATGGCCGAGAACAACGTCGGCTACAACAACCTGATCCAACTCTCCTCGCGCGCCTTCCTCGAAGGCTACTACTACAAGCCTCGCGTCGACTGGGAACTGTTGGAGGAGCACCACGAGGGCCTGATAGCCACCACAGGTTGCCTTGGTGGTCTCGTGCTACAACAGCTACTCCGTGGTGACTCCGATCAAGCAACCGCCATAGCCGGCAGGCTCCAAGATATATTTGGCAAGGAGAGCCTCTTTGTCGAACTTCAAGACCATGGGCTCGCCGAGCAGAAGCGCACAAACCCGCTCCTCGTCGACCTCGCAAAGAGGATCGGTGCCCCCTTGGTGGCCACCAACGACTCTCATTACGTCAATCGAGAAGATCACATGGCTCACGACGCGCTACTATGCATCCAAACCGGCGCCACCCTCAACGACACCAATCGCTTCAAGTTCGA
Source organism: Ferrimicrobium sp. (assembly GCA_027409005.1). Lineage (GTDB taxonomy): Bacteria > Actinomycetota > Acidimicrobiia > Acidimicrobiales > Acidimicrobiaceae > Ferrimicrobium. The sequence goes on from DAHZQE010000109.1 coordinate 4,175, forward strand.
CGGATCAGAGCATTACGTAAAGACCGCCGCCGAGATGCGCGAACTCTTTCGCGACTTTCCCCAAGCCTGCGACAATACGCTAGCTATCGGCGAGCGGTGCAACGTCACCATTGAGTTCGGTGCCCCACAGTTACCCGAGATCCCGATCCCCGAAGAGTTCCAAGCGAGCGACTACAACGAGTCAGCGACTATCTATCTACGTCATCTCACCGAGGCAGGTGCGGCCGAACGTTACGGGCCACAGCTCGACGAACGCACCCGCTCACGAATCGACTATGAACTCACCGTCATCGCTGAGATGGGTTTCTCCGGCTACTTCCTAGTGGTGTGGGACCTCATACGACACGCTGTCGAGGCTAAGATTCGAGTCGGCCCAGGCCGAGGATCTGCCGCTGGGTCGGTTGTCGCCTTCTGTCTTAGGATCGTCGACCTCGACCCGATACGTTACGATCTGCTCTTCGAACGTTTTTTGAATCCTGGCCGAACGCAGATGCCCGATATCGACATGGA
>DAHZQE010000113.1:0-3368 GCA_027409005.1 Ferrimicrobium sp.
GGAGCCGGTGGAGCTCGTTGGCCATGCAGTCAAAGTTGCGACCGTCCTAAACAGTCGGATGACACCCGTCACGCCCCTGAACCACCACTTCGCCGCCCTCGCAGCGATGACGCTGTGCGAGCTTTGCGATGTACGAGAGACACGAGACGAGGCGCTTCGAGGGCTCGATCAGATGGTCGAAGCGCTTGATGAGGGTCGAGGGCTAGCTGGGAAGGAGGAAGGTGAGGGCTGGGACGAAGCGATCAGGAAGCTGGTAGTGGCGAAGAAGGAACGTATGAGACTTGTTGATGGTGACCTAGAGGGCGATGATGGCGGGCTGCAGAGTCTGGCGAATGCGGCGGTGGGTGGAGGTGGAGGACAGGGGAAACTGGACCCGACGTGGTTGACGAGGTATGGGTATTTGACGGCGCTGGGTCAGGGAATGTTCCGGAGTAGATGATTGATGACAGGCATCCGTTGATGGCCACGATCTGACGGTCTGCTAGCGCCAGTGTCGAGTGTATCAGTGGCTTTCAGCTTACTAACATATCTGCGGTCAATCAACGCATGGTGTGACTGCAATCTTCCTTTTAAAGTCCTGGTCAGGTGAACTCGGAAGCTGGCGGAGATCAGACGATGATCTCCGCCCTGGCAGACGGTGTAAGCACTCCAGCCTATGCGCTCATGCAACGACTAAACTGGATTGAGGTTTCAAAACGATGTGGTAGTGGTATCTGCTCGTTCACACGCCTGGAAGAGGAGAGCTAGGCAAGTGCGCAGAGACCGGGACGGCGGATCCCCCCACAAATGGCATCGGTAACGGCGCCGATCTCACAAGGCTGCGGTTGCTCCCGTCCGGTAAGGCCTCGATCCCGCACGGCCATGACGACAACACTTCAGGAAACACCAGCTCTAAGCATTGCGACGCGAACGCGAAAGGCGATGGCCTTTGATAACGCAAGAGCAGACTGCGTGGAGTGCTAGACCTCTTTGTGCGTCAGTTCGTCCGGCTCCGTCTGTCCAGAGCTTCTTCTGGCAATCGTAGCGTTTGCGCCGGTGTCGCTTCTACCTACATGCGCATGGAGCTTCGTGACTGCCAATCCAATTTCGGGTGTCAAACAAAACCCGAGTCCGGTACAATGCAACAAGAATGAATTGAGCTCACCTCCACCCCAATTTCGTCTTTCCGCATTCCACACTCCACGTGGGCAACATCGTCGCAATGGCTGACGACCGTCTTACACCTCTGGATAGCAATATCCCTGGAGGATGGCCACAGACTCCAGCTTCTGGCCGACAACAATCGTACTCGAGCTATATTAGCAGACCACAGACGAGACAGCCACCGGATGGACATACTGATGAACCCAGTGTAACGGCCGAGCCAGCTTCCATGGCAGAGCAACAAACACTGCAATACGGCCTGCCATTTGAGGGCGGAATAGCCGCTGGTGGTGCGACGGGTGCTACAGTCACTGATCTGGACGTCAACCGTCAATCCAGAGCGACTGCTGCCAGTGGGAGCACAGTCGTTGCTGAGCGGGGCCTCTCTTCTCCGGAGCCATCTCCGCCGGCTGTAGCATGGGCACGCCCCACAGAGGAGGTGGAAAAGCGGTCCATCTCTTCGCGGTACTCCGGAGATGCAGGCTCTCCCGTCGACGCAACAAGGTCCGAAAAGGAGCGTCCACGGTTGCAAAGCACATCGAGCAAGCGGACTTTTACTGAGGAAGACATTCGAAGGCATCTCTCCCGGCGCAACACCGATAGAAGCGGTCAGGCTCTCAGCCGACCGGCGACTCAGGAGGAGAAAGATGATCTTGCCGAGATTAACAAGCTCATGTCAAGGATGTTTGGTCAGACTCGCCAGGCACAATCTGAAGAGGAGCGGACCCGACACGTCGGTGTCGTGTTCAAGAATCTTACTGTCACGGGCATGGGGCTTGGAGCAGCGCTACAGCCGACTTTCGGCGACGTTTTTCTAGGTTTGCCTCGCTTCTTGTGGAACTTTGTCACCAAGGGGCCACGCAAAGCCGCAGTCAAGCCTCCGAAGAAATCCATCATCAACAACTTCTCCGGTGTCATCAAGCCTGGCGAGATGCTTCTAGTACTTGGAAGGCCGGGCAGCGGATGCTCAACGCTTCTCAAGGTTCTCGGCAACCAGCGCTTTGGCTACGAGGATATTGAGGGAGAGGTGACCTACGGAGGGACCGACTGGAAGACCATGCTAAAGAAGTACCGCGGAGAGGTTGTCTACAATCCAGAGGACGACCTGCATTACGCGACGCTTTCGGTGAAGAACACTTTGACGTTTGCGATCAAGTGCAAGACGCCTGGCAAAGAGAGTCGCAATGAGGGTGAGAGCCCCAAGGCTTACGTTAACGATTTCTTGAAGGCTATCGTCAAACTCTTTTGGATTGAGCATACTCTGGGTACCAAGGTCGGCAATGAATATGTTCGCGGTGTCTCCGGCGGAGAGAAGAAGCGCGTCAGCATTGCGGAGGCCATGATCACGAAAGCATCTACACAGATGTGGGATAATTCTACTAAAGGCCTGGACTCTTCGACTGCATTGGAGTACGTCGAATCGCTGCGATCACTGACAAACATGGCCCATGTGTCGACCGGTGTCGCCTTGTACCAAGCCGGCGAGTCTCTGTATCAGCTCTTTGATAAAGTGATCCTGGTCGATGAGGGCCGATGCGCATACTTTGGCCATACCGAAGACGCTGTAAAGTACTTTAGCGATCTTGGATTCGAACGACCGGACCGCTGGACCTCAGCAGACTTCCTGACCTCCGTGACCGACAGGCACGAGCGTAAGATCAAGGCGGGTTGGGAAGATCGTGTGCCGCGGAACGCTGATGATTTTGGCGACACTTTCCTCAAGAGCGAGCAACATCGGCGCAACCTCGAGGAGATCAAGGAGTTTGAACGCGAGGCCCAGGTACAGATCGAGGCAAGGCGAGAAGCATCCAGCAAGGCAACCAAGAAGAAGAACTACACCATCCCATTCTGGAGGCAGGTTGTTGCGTGTACCCACCGGCAGTTCTTGGTCATGTTCGGCGACAAACAGTCGCTGGGAGGCAAATGGGGTGGCATCCTCTTCCAGGCCCTCATCGTAGGGTCATTGTTCTACGACCTGCCTGCCACCGCTGCCGGCGTCTTCCCGAGAGGCGGTGTCATCTTCTTCATGCTCCTGTTCAACGCTCTTCTGGCCCTCGCCGAGCTTACTGCGGCATTCGAATCCCGGCCCATCCTGCTCAAGCACAAATCCTTCCAGTTCTATCGACCAGCAGCGTATGCGATCGCACAGACGGTCGTCGACGTACCGCTTGTGTTTATTCAGGTGACGATCTTCGACGTTATCGTATACTTCATGGCCAACCTTG
>DAHZQE010000115.1:0-3451 GCA_027409005.1 Ferrimicrobium sp.
ACCGACGGTGAGCGCATATGCCGAAATGGTGAGAGCCACTCCAACCAGGGTCAGCGAGAGAATGGCGGCTTTGCCGATCAACCTTCCTTGCTGAGTCCTAATTCCCTTTGTCTCCTCTCCCAGGGGGGCATGGCTGCCCACACCGATGAAGCTGGTGATAGCGAAGATCATGCCGAGTGCCACGCCTTTGATCCCTACGCTAGCGAAGGTGAACGGATGCAATGGAGCAGTGACGTGTGCCCGGGCGATGATGATGATAGAAGAGACGATGAGAAAGACGATCTCGAGTGAACTCGTGATGAGCATGGCTTTGACGGTTGGACGAATGCCGAGCACCGACAGCAGCCATGGTACCCCGATGAAAACCAACAGCATGGGGATCCAGAACCAGCTCGGGAGCGCAATGCCCAGGTAGGAGTGAGCTAGACCTGGCAAGAACACGCCGGCGACGTAGATTGGCACGCCGGCGATGCTTATCAGCTGATAGGAGATGACCATGATGGCGGTAACGAGTGCTGGTTTTGCACCTAGTCCTGCGGAGACGTAGCTGTAGTAGCCACCGGCAGAGCCGCGATGTTTGGAGAGGTGGTAAAGCGTGTTTACCTCGATAAACATGAGGATAAAGGCGAAGAGATAAGAGAGGGGAAGGGCGACGAGGGCAAAGGCGGCACCGGCTGTCATGAAGGCGACGACGTCACAAGTTGGGGCCATTCCGGCGATGCTTTGACTGACTAGGCCCCATAGAGAGACGATCCCAGGTTGGAGGCTACTTGATGAGCTTGACGACGGTACTCCATTAGTGGGAGAGAGATCGTTCGGCTCCATCGTCTTGTTGCCCTTTCCAGAACTAGCTAGAAGTTTTTTCTACTACTGATGCTAGCGTTTGACATGGTACAAGTATTCCGCGAAGGCGAAAGATATTTTCCGATTAGACAGTTGCCAGTCTTGCGAGATGGATTTGGTGTAGAGAGTGTCAGTGGCCGCCATGCTACTGCGCCAACAGAAGCTGGGCCAGATTTATGACTGCTGCAGTTGATTTAAGCCACGGCTGGGCCGACCGGACTGCATCGCACTCGTGATCGCCAGATTACTCCAGTGGGTGGATTGCCGAAAATGTCAGCAGTTTGGGATGAAGGAGAGTACGTTTAGAACGGGGGTTTGGCTGATGGTGCTAGATATGAGGAGGCGAAGCCGCGGAAGGTTTAGCGTGGTGCTCGTCGGAGCTGGTGCAGTGCTACTCAGTGGATGTACGACGAATACAACCAGCGGTAAACCAACGACAACCCAGGTTGCAACGAGTGTAGTGCCTGCATCGCCTAAGTCTGGTACTGGTAGTGCTGGCGCTGGAGTGAGTGTCGGTACGGTCTCATCTTCTGCTGGCCATGACAAGAAGGTGGCGCCAACCACTAAAACATCGGCGGGCACCCTGACCTTTTTGACTGAGCCACAGGCCGGCATCCAGCCGTGGCTGAACGCTATCGATGGCGCTCGCTCGGTGATCGAACTCAACGAGTACCTTCTAACCGACACCCAGTTCATAGATGCACTACGCAGTGCAGCCGGTAGAGGTGTGCAGGTGGACGTCATAGTGGACGGACATCCTTATGGAGATGCCTCTGCTCCCGGTGTCGCTGTCTCTGCTTTAGCTGGGAGCGGCGTGAATATCAAAGTGGCTCCGTCGCGTTTCGAAGGATCGTATTCCTTCGATCACGCGAAGTATCTGCTTGTTGACCCAGGCCAACCTGATCAGGTAGCTATCGTTGGTTCACCCAACGCGACTGCTAGTGCCTTCGATGGTAGCAATCTCGAGGACGCAGTTGAGACCACCAGAACCAGCACGATTACGGCGATAGCAGAGGTTTTCCGTGCCGATTGGATCGGTGCGCAGGCTGGCTTATCGCCAAGGTCGAGCCTCCTGCTCTCGCCCGGGTCTGGTCCTACGATCGCCTCACTACTTGGCGAGACGGGTCCAGTAGAGGTGATGGCCGAGGAGTTAGGTGATGCTCCGGCGTGTTATCGAGCACTCTCAACCCATGGATCAGGTGCTCGAGTCCTGGTGCCGGCGGGTCTATCCCGCGAGGCGACTGGCTATGCCACCCAACTCGTGCGCGCCGGGGTGCAGGTCCGGACACTGGCAAACCCGTATATGCATGCCAAGCTGATCGTGACATCCGTCTCTGCTTTTTTCGGCTCCGAAAACCTCTCGATTGTCTCCTTTAACGACAATCGGGAAGTGGGTATAGTCACCTCGAATACAGCGGTGCGCAATCAGGCGCTCGGTTGGTTTAATGAGGTGTGGAATCAGGCAACTACATGGAAGCCGGCATCAGGTGGATCGGCCGCAGCGACCCCACCAGCAGCGACCCCACCAAGTGGATCTGTGCACTCGTATCCTTACCTAAAATATGGCGCGACTGAGTCGCAAGTTGCACAGCTATGGGGATCTCCCAGCTCTACATCGACCACTACCTATGATGGCTACCCAGAGGTGGTTTGGATCTATCCGGCTGGCCGCGTATATTTCGAGAATGGTGCCGTAAGTTATATCCAACGGACCGGGTGAACTCTACCGTTGCTACTGTGTGAGCTGCGTCTTTATCCAGGTCTCTCGAAAGAGGAACGCTGTTATCGGTCGTGTGATCCTGATAGTCTGCTAGCCCACCAAAGAGATGGATTGAGCATACCACTCTGTCCTCGTCTGCAATAACTATTGCGACCTAAGGTGAGCTGTGACCTCCAATTTCGTTGCTGCAGTAGGCGCTCTTTGTGCGCCTGGCTATCTACTAACGTGCTTGCAACCAGGGACTTACTCGTGTTCCACCTCTTCTCTTGGTCGCTCAAATAGGTACGGCGGGGTCCACAGCACTCATGATCTATGCCCCTGGGATTGCAGCTCTATCCGAGACGATCTTTGAGCAAATCTGACTTGCAAGGCTGTGCCAACCATAGATTCCTGCAGGTACCAGCAAGGTGACTAAGACATGATGGAGTTTCGGGGTGATGCCGATGGTTGGATCGTCCAATCCTCAGCTATAGCCACTGATCTCACCCCACTGATCTCACCTAGAAGAGGCGCTTGGCTTGGCCCTGATGACAAGTCCATAGCATCTCGGCCCTCCTCTGGATTAGGGCCAAATCTTGGAACTCAAAGTGGGAATTTGAATGCAAGACATCCAAAGTTCAGTGGTGCTACGAACCAAGCACATCAGCAGCAACCGTTGTTTGAAGAGTGGAGGCCAAATGACCGAAGTTAGTCGTCGTTCCTTTCTGATCCGATCGTCTGCCACGCTGGCAGCCGCTGGGGCAGTCGCCGTTATTCCTGCTGGCGCCGTCCGGCTGGCCGATTCGAAAAAGCAAGCTTATCCTGAGCTAACCCCGGAGGAGTCGAGCGCACTCCAATCCTTGGTGGTGCACGCAGCCAACCCCGCCACAGGTGAGCTATCGGTAATGT
>DAHZQE010000121.1:0-5774 GCA_027409005.1 Ferrimicrobium sp.
GTTAGCCACGAACATCACCTCTGCGCCTACCTTGAGAGTTAGCTCTTCTGGTGCGAGAATTCCACGCTTCATCGGTTCTACTATGGTTTGAGCTCCTCGCACGTCCATGTTGTAGCTGTGAGGGGTTCCTGCGATGCGTGCGAGCCTCTCCGCATTCATGGAATCTACGTCGACGTTGTGGGAGTAGAGGTGTGTAGGTTTGAAGGCACCAGTGGGTTCTTTGCCGAGACGAGTTTTGAGTATGTCTAACTGGCTCTGTGAGAAGGATCCATCTCGCATCGCAGTGAGCACCTGCGAGAGAGCGTCACCAGATTGACGATGTTGCTCAGTTAGATAACACGCCTGCGGGTCTAGATCTCTCCATGCACTCGAGCGGAATGCGAAGTCGACCTGGTCTGACTCTCGATTGATCGGTGGCAACTGAAACATATCTCCGACCAGAACTAATTGCAAACCACCAAACGGCGCGTCGGTGCCGCGTATCGTCCGTGCAAGCTGGTCCAACATAGTGAGGAAACTGCCAGAGAGCATTGATATCTCATCAATAATGAGGGTGTCGGTCGTCAGGTAACGATGGACGAGTCGATCCTTTGAGGCAATCGCCTCTATGTCGCTCGTGTCAAGATGATCGCGGATGCCTACCCCAGACCATGAGTGAATCGTTTGACCGCCAATCTGGGTGGCAGCGATACCGGTAGAGGCAGTGACGGCGACGGCTGTGCCCCGCCGGGTGGCAAGTCTGACGAACTCTTTTAGCACATGTGATTTTCCCGCTCCTGGTGGACCTGTTAAAAAGACCGAGTCGCCACTGGCGAGCCGTGTGAGCGCTTGTGCTTGTCGCATGACTGAGACCTTACCAGCTGTATGAGCGGCATTACCCTACAGGCACACGCTCCTACATTGGCGGTAGCGGTAGTCCCTAATCCTCTGCCGACGACCCTGAGGCGTGAGAGAAGTGAGGTTGCCATCGCGGTAGAGATGCGGTGGGCTGGCTGCGATGCCTGATGAAAGATTGCGACCAGGCATAGGTGAAGACTCCTAACTTAGCTTTCGCACTCCATAGCGCTGTTGATCCACCACACTGGTTTGACAACACCCAAGGTCTATCGAGGTCCGCGATGGAGACGGAGCCCTAACTGAGCAGGAGTTTGGAGAATTGATTCACCCTATTAAAGAATCTGGTCTATCATGGGTTGTCGGGGGATGTAACTATGGTGCAGAAGCGCGAAGATCTCGTGGAGCTTGTTCGTTCAGCTGGGCTGAGGATCACAGCGTCGCGGGTTGCGGTGTTGCTTGTGCTCTCTAGAAGCCCTCATGTGACGACCGATACGATTATCCGCGAGGTGAATGCTGAGCTTGGTTCGATATCGTCCCAAGCGGTCTATAACGTTCTTGCTGCGTTTGTTGCGGCTGGTTTGATACGCAGGGTTGAGCCGGCAGGCAGTGTCGCACTCTACGAACTTAGGGTTGCTGATAATCATCATCACGTCGTCTGTCGCAGGTGTGCTGCTGTCCGGGACGTTGATTGCGCGGTAGGGCGCCGCCCGTGCCTTACACCTGCGGACGCTCACGGATACCAGTTGGATGAGGCCGAGGTTACCTACTGGGGCATCTGTCCTTCGTGCCAAGAGGGTATGGAGAGTGGATCAAGAGACAACCGACAGAAGATGTCTAAGCATTACGGGTCGAAGCGCGAAGGCGCAAAGCCATTAGACCAGAGAGAGGATCGTTATGTCCGATAATGAAACAAACAATCAATGCCCAGTGCTTCACACTGCCACCGCGATAGGGAGCAGATCGAATCAGGACTGGTGGCCAAATCAGCTGAATCTCCGTGTTCTGAATCAGCACTCAGCGCAGTCGAACCCTATGGAGCCAGAATTTGCATATCGTGATGCGTGTGCGAATCTTGACGTTGACGCATTGAGGCGCGATATCTTCGAAGTATTGACGAACTCGCAAAGTTGGTGGCCCGCAGACTGGGGCCACTACGGACCATTTTTTATTCGGATGGCATGGCATGACGCTGGAACGTACCGAATCTCTGATGGACGTGGTGGTGCTGGTACCGGCAATCAGCGGTTCGCACCTATTAACAGCTGGCCTGATAATGCGAGCCTCGACAAAGCTCGTCGGTTGCTCTGGCCAGTCAAGCAGAAGTATGGCCGCAACCTTTCGTGGGCGGATCTCATCGTTTTTGCGGGTAACTGTGCGCTCGAATCGATGGGCTTTACCACCTTTGGCTTCGGCTTTGGTCGTGAAGATATCTGGGAGCCGGAGGAGGATGCCTATTGGGGTCCGGAGGAGACTTGGCTTGGAGACGAGAGGTACAGCGGAGATCGACAGCTAGCTAACCCCTTCGGCGCCGTCCAGATGGGGTTGATCTACGTCAACCCCGAGGGCCCAAACGGTGACCCTAATCCACTCGCTGCCGCCAAGGATATCAGAGAGACCTTTGCCCGTATGGCAATGAATGATATTGAGACCGTTGCATTGATCGCTGGCGGTCATACTTTTGGAAAGACTCACGGAGCAGTCCCCAATCCGGAGCAGTACATCGGACCCGAGCCCGAAGCTGCTCCCCTCGAGCAGCAAGGACTTGGTTGGAAGAACCTCTACGGAACCGGCAAGGGCGGCGATGCCTGGACAAGCGGCCTAGAGGGTATTTGGACAACTGAACCGGTAAAATGGGACAACGGATTCTTCGATAACCTGTTCCGTTATGACTGGGAGTTGACGACGAGTCCGTCGGGTGCCAAGCAGTGGATCCCTAGTGATCCCTCCGCTCAAAATGCAGTGCCCGACGCGCATGATCCAACCAAACGACATTTCCCGGTCATGCTCACCACCGACATCGCGTTGAAGATGGACTCGATATATGAGCCGATTGCACGACGCTTCCATCAACACCCGGAGGAGTTTGCTCACGAGTTTGCCAAGGCTTGGTTTAAGTTGACGCACCGCGATATGGGGCCAGTGACGCGATATTTGGGCCCCCTGGTGCCTCCGGAGCCCCAGATCTGGCAGGATCCGATTCCAGCGGTCGACCACCAACTGGTTAGTGAAGCCGATATCGCGGTACTCAAGCGCATGCTGATCGAATCTGAACTCACCATTGCGGATTTGGTCTCAACTGCATGGGCGTCTGCGGTGACCTTCCGTGGTACTGATAAGCGTGGTGGCGCCAACGGTGCACGTATCAGGCTCGCGCCACAAAGGGATTGGGAGGTAAATAACCCCACTGAACTCGCGCGAGTTATCGGTGTCTTGGAGAGCATCCAGAGTAGGTTCAACGCCACCCAATCTGGTACAACGAAGATCTCACTCGCAGACCTGATCGTCCTCGGTGGCTGTGCAGGAATAGAACAGGCGGCACGAAACGCTGGCCATGAAGTAGTTGTTCCCTTTAATCCAGGGAGGATGGATGCACTAGCAGAACAGACGGATGCGGATTCATTTGCCCCGCTTGAACCGAAGTTTGATGGATTTCGTAACTTCCTTGCGGCGGATCAGAAGCTTCCAGCAGAGCATCTCTTGGTGGAGCGAGCCACGCTACTTACTTTGACCGCACCCGAGATGACGGTGTTGCTTGGTGGTATGCGAGTTTTGAACGCAAATGTTGCAAGATCATCGCATGGTGTCCTGACGGCTCGCCCCGAGGTGTTGAGCAATGACTTTTTCATTAACCTCTTGGATATGGGGACTGAATGGAGACCATCAGCCGAGGCTGGCCAGATCTATGAGGGGTATGACCGGAAGTCAGGCGAACGTAAGTGGACCGCCACGGCAGTCGATCTGGTTTTTGGTGCCAACTCTCAACTCCGCGCCATTGCCGAGGTCTATGGGTGCGACGATGCACAAGACAAGTTTGTGACTGACTTCATTGCGGCCTGGAACAAGGTGATGAATCTTGATCGATTTGATCTGTCGTAATCATCCAAGCACTAAGTGTTCGACTCTTTGAGGTCGGTGGGAGGACGAGTAGTTTCAGTCGAGTACTCTGCACGCATTGGCCCACCTGCTGCCAGATGTTCGAGTGTATAGCATCGCCGTCTAACTGCTCTTGCAGCTCGCGTATCGGGGTTGGATTTAGCAAGCACTAGCTGAGTAACTCTGTGGTGAGTTGTTGTGCATTCGCTTCTCCGCTGTTGAGTCGCTGAACCTAGTTCGGAGTGTCTGTAACCCTCGCTTGCTTGCAAGGGTAGGCTGGATCATCCTGCATCGGCGACGGGATCGCCGTCAGTGGTTTGGGTTGAGGCGTGTTCGAGTCGCGCTTTGAGCTATCGGGAGATTTGCGAAAGTCTGGCATACCTGTGTCATTTTCTGAGCGCGCTTCAGTGAACTCAGGTGCAACTGACGGGTTAGAGAGGGATGTATGAACGCCGAGCGAGCAGACGCAGGGTACCGAGCGAAGTTGTACCTAGTCGATGGAGTGCGAACTTTTGGTCTTGGGTTCTTCACAATCATCTTCGTTATTGCGGCTCGATCCGCTGGCATGGGTGCACTAGCTATCGGTATCCTCACGACGATCTCCGTGCTAGTCGGGATTTTCACTACACGTCTCGTGGATTGGGTAGTCCCGCGGTGGGGAAGCCGTATTCCATTCGCGTCAGCTGGCCTCTTGATGGCTGCGACCGGTGCTGTGCTGCTCATCTTCCCTGGAAGACTTGGCATATCGATGGCGGCTGTATTTGGCTTTCTACCTCCCCTTGGAGGTCAGTTTGTGGCGGTGGTCGTCGAAGGCTCGCTTGCGCATACCCCGGCAGCCCGACGTACGAAGGTTTTCGCGACCTACGGTCTGATCGTTACCTTGGCTGGTGCATCGGGATCCTTGTTTGCAGCGCTGCCTGGCTTCTTAGGTTTCGACACCTCCCAGAGTGTCTCTGTTCTGACGACATGCCTCGTCATCTTTGGTGCAGTTGTTCTGCTCGTTAGTTTTCTGCTGCCAGTGGATCACCTGCTTGGAGATTCTGCTGATCGCGAAGAGGAAGCGGGCGATCCGAGTGCAAGTCGCAAGGCCCTGGTGTACCGTCTTGCTCTTCTCTTTGTTGCCGATGCGGCAGGGAGTGGTATCGTAACCTCGACTCTAGTGCTCTACTGGCTACACGTTCACTTTCGCCTCGCGCTTCCCCAGTTGTCTCTGCTGTACTTCGGCATGGATATCTTGAGTGCGGTCTCTTATCCGCTTGCAGAGCGGATAGCTAGGAAAATTGGACTTCTCCATACCGCCGTCTTTACTCATATTCCTTCCAGCCTCCTCTTGATAGCCGTTCCGTTTGTGCCAAATGGTGCTGTCGCTGCGGCCTTCCTGCTTGCTAGAGCGCTCCTTGTTGAAATGGATGTTCCGACGCAAAAGAGTTATATTGCTTCGATCGTACCTCCGTCATTGCGTGCATTTGCGGTGAATAGAACGTCAATGGGGAGCCAGACAGGTGCGGCCATTGGCCCGATTATAGGTGGAGCCGCACTGTCTTCTCTAGGAAATGTGGCTCCGTTTTTTCTGGGAGGTGTGGTAAAGATCTCCTATGACATCACACTTTGGAGATCCTTTCGCCGGGTAAAGTCGGCCGAAAAACCCAGTTAGTGGGGTCAGGGTAGGCGTGGGGGGAGCTTTCATGCAGACCATGCATGGCCGTAATGGATCTGCGCGTTTGCTGAGTTCCATAGTAGAGTGGTCATTACAAGAAAAGTGGCGCCTGGACCCTACTACGCCGGCGCCTGGGTGGATGTGTCTCTAACCGTGACTTCCACTAGGTGGCCCTGGCTACATATCA
>DAHZQE010000127.1:0-11058 GCA_027409005.1 Ferrimicrobium sp.
GTCTGAGGACTTGGTATCAATCACCCGTCGGGATTGGGTTGCAAGTGAGGTGCGAGCCTCCGCGAGGGCGTCGAGGGCCAGTGGTAGCAGTTCATGATTCACACCCACCAAGTTAGTGCATAAGTCACCTTGCTGGTAGCCGAGGGGCCTAAAGTGGGGATGATGCAAGTGATTGACCTCCGCTCCGATACCGTCACCAAACCATCCCCAGCGATGCGCGCGTTCATGATCGAGGCCGAGGTGGGTGATGACGGTTATGGTGAGGATCCAACCGTCAGTGCCTTGGAACGTCGAGTCGCTGCCCTCACTGGTTTCGAAGCTGGCCTCTTTGTCGCCTCAGGGACGATGGGTAATCAGGTTGCTCTGCGCACGTTGACTCAGCCTGGTGATCCGGTCATCGTGTCTGCTCGCGCTCACCTTCTCCAATTTGAGGCTGGTGCCTCCGCGAAGAACTCGAGTATCCAGCTACTTGCAGTAGACGATAGGCACGGATACCCAGACCCCGACCAGGTGGCCGACTTGGTTAGGCAGTACCGCAGACTCCATAATCCAATACGACTGATCGCCGTTGAGAACACCCACATGCCGAGCGGAGGGGTTCCGATCGATCAGACTGTCATGAACGCGATCATTGAGGCGGCTGATGGAACGCCGATATATATCGATGGCGCGCGACTGTGGAACGCCGCAGTAGCTCTGGATGTAACCCCAGCCGGGCTCTGCCAAGGGGCGATAGCGGTGAGTACCTGTCTGTCGAAGGGGTTAGCGGCGCCGATGGGATCGGTTCTGTCCGGCTCCCAGGAGTTTATCGAACGCGCTCGCATAGAGCGAGCCAGGCTGGGTGGACGTCTTCGTCAGGCGGGCATCATGGCGGCAGGTGGCCTCTATGCCCTCGATCACAATATGTCCCGTCTCGCCGACGATCATCGACGAGCCAGGAGCCTTGCGGCGTCGATAAAGACTCAACTGCCGAGCGCGACTGCCGATGTCCTTGGGGTGCGAACCAATATCGTCCTTTTGAAGGTGCAAGAGCCACACCAATACCTAGCGCGCCTTCATGAGCACGGCGTACTCTGCAACGTTCTGCCCGCCGGTGATGTCCGTCTTGTCACGCATTATGATCTCGATGATCGCGCCATCGAACTTGCCGCGAGTCGCATTCTTGCGAGTCTGTAGTTATCGAGGACAGAATGCACACATACACCAAGATTCCGGATACCGCGCTTGCTATTTTCGCGCACCCAGATGATGCAGAGATCGCCTGTGGAGGAACGCTGGCTCGATGGGCGGGCGAAGGGTGTCATGTTATCCTCGCGGTGGCTACCCAAGGGGACAAAGGAGGGGACGGCGATGATCCTGGACGTCTCTCTGAAGAGCGGACTCGTGAACTGCTAGAGGCCGGCCGAGTGCTCGGAGTCAATGACGTGATCCAGCTCGCCTATCTGGATGGAGAGCTCGAGAATACGATAGAGTTTCGGCGAAGGCTGGTAACGCTCATGAGAAGTTTTCGTCCAGAGGTAGTACTCACCGGGGATCCGACTGCGGTCTTCTTTGGTGATCTCTATTACAACCATCGTGATCATCGTCAACTCGGATGGGCGGTTCTTGACGCCGTCTTTCCTGCAGCGCGCCAACGTGCCTATTTTCCAGAGGCCGGTGATCCGGTTGAGGAGCTTGAGGTGCTACTCGCTGCAACGCTGGAGCCAAACACTTGGATAGGTATCGATGGGCTGGTAGACAAGAAGGTCGCCGCTATGCGTGCTCATCGTGCACAGTTGGCTAGGTATCAGGACTCTCTCGATCGGGTGGTGGCTGAACGTGCGCGTCAGGCGGCCAGAATGGTTGGAGGGACCGGAGAGGCGGAGCTTTTCCGATTGGTGCGAGGAGGTGCTTAGATGCTCGAGATTCGAGGACCTGGCCATCATGAACGATCAGAGCTAGCTGCGCTGGTGACAAGGGTGCTTGCATCATCTGGCCGTCAGCTATGGGTGCGGATGGATATTCGTCCGCGGTTGGCCGCTGACATCGCCGGCGTTCTCGATCAGGGTGCCTCTCGAGTACTGCTTTCTGGAGAGGGTCTCCATGGAGTGGCATCCAGCGAAGAGCTGATCAACGAAGTACCTGAGGAGGTAACCGTGATCGAACTACGTGCTAGCGCTGATGTACTTGGTCTCTATGGTGCAGCTGACGAACTATCTTTAGAGGAGGTAGAGGCGCTCCGACAACAAGGGGTAGTGGTTGATGGCCATTCCTGAAGGATTTACAAGATTAGCTAGCATCCAGCGTTGGAATTCTGGCCATGCGGCCGATGTTTTAGAGACCGTGGCAACGCGAACGACTACAATAATGGGTGTTACAACGTGTGAAGGTTGGATGCGAGGAGAGGAGGAGTCATGCCGCTAAATGAGGATGAGCAGCGGATTCTCCAAGAGATTGAAAAGACCTTCTACGAGAACGACCCTGAGTTTGCAGACCGGGTTCGCTCTGAGACCGTCTACAAACATTCTGGCAGAAATCTCAAATGGGCCACGCTTGGGTTCGTTGTTGGCCTCGCCTTTACTATCTTGACCTTTACCATCTCTGTTGTCCTAGGTGCATTCGGTTTCTTGATCATGCTGGGCTCTGCGGTGTACTTCGAACGCAACCTTCGACGGGTAGGTCGTGCCTCACTCCAGGATCTCTCAACCCGTCAGTTCAAGCAGGGCGGCTTCAAGTCGATGGGCAAGAAGCTTCGGGGTGATGATCAGTAGCTTGGTTGTCGGCCTCTTGGACCTGGTTTGCGCTCCTGTATTGGTAGCCGGGTAACTGGCAGTGGACCTCTCTCTATCTAGCGAGGCTGAGGATTTTCGGCGCCAGTTCCGCTCCTTCTTAGCCCGCGAGCTTCCGAAGGATTTTGTAGGGGTTGGCGGTCTCGAAATCGAGGCGGTTCCCGAATTTATCGCCTGGTGGCGTACGCGTCTCTATGAAAATGGATTTCTTGCAGTCTCCTGGCCCAAGGAGTACGGTGGTCGTGGCCTGACGGTCGAAAGTGAGATCGTGATAGCCCAAGAGAGCGCTATCGCAGGCGTACCTACCGGTGGACCAAATGATCATTTCGGGATTCAGATGCTCGGCAATACCTTGCTAGTGCATGGATCCGAGGAGCAGCGAAGCCACTTTTTGCCAAGGATTGTAGACGGTAGCTATCGATTCGCGCAGGGGTACTCTGAGCCGAACGCTGGTTCGGATCTTGCTGCGTTGGCGCTCCGTGGGCGCATAGATGGCCAAGAGTTGATACTCGATGGCCAAAAGATTTGGACCTCGGAGGCGCACCTGGCCAACTGGATGTTTGTGCTGGCCCGCACCGATACCGACGCCCCCAAACATAGAGGTATCTCCTTCGTGCTGGTTCCGCTCGGATCCGGCGCCGATGACTCTGCTGATGCTAGCTCTATGCCTACGTCCACCGACAACGGTGTAGAGATTCGTCCCATTCGTATGATCTCGGGGAAATCTGAGTTCAACGAGGTCTTTTTTACCGGCACTCGCTCCAAGCTCGCCTATGTGGTCGGTGGACTTCATCAGGGATGGGCGGTTGCCATGACGTTGTTGGGCTTTGAGAGAGGCGAGACGGCGGCGACACTTCCGATCAGATTCCAGGCTGAACTCGATCGGCTTGGTGATCTACTGACAGTCAAAGGCAAGTTCGATGATCCTGATCTGCTCGACAGATTCATGGGTTGTCAGACCAGACTCTTCGCGCTTCGCGCAATGGGATATAGCTGGCTATCGAGCGTTCTATCAGGTGCCGAACAGGGTGCACAGTCGTCGATCTTCAAGCTATTTTGGTCTGAGTATCATCAGCTCGTCACCGAGTTGGCAGTGGATGCGCTCGGCGAGGATGCGTTGCTCCCAGTTGGTCGACCGAGCTCCTCTGCCTTTCGGACCGATGATGTTGGCGCCCCAAACTCCACTCGATCGTGGGATGAGGTCTTTTTGCATGCCCGAGCTGGTACTATCTACGCCGGCACCTCTGAGATTCAGCGGTCGATCATTGGCGAGCGCTTGCTAGGCCTTCCACGCGAGCCTAGATCATGATAGTTGAGGGATTTCGTCAGCTCTGGGCACTCACGTTTGGCTCGCGCGGTCGACCTTGGTCGATCAAGAGACAGTTGAGTTGGTTGAGGTTTCGCATGGAGACCTATGCCGGCGAAGGAGGAGGCATGCGCGCCAGCGAGGTCGCTCGCTTTCTTCGATGGTCAGCGAGGGAGAGAGCCAGCTGGAGGCGGTTAGACTAGCGTCCATGGAGAGTAGAGTCGATGTGTGATGCTCGGTTCCATACCGATGGTCGCTCGGCGATGACCGCCCCCCTGCATCATGCGTTCGAGCATCGCTGTCATGGTGTTGAGACGGGGTTGGTTAGGTAACGCCGTGGCAGGGGTCCTCGTTCTGAACGCGAGCTACGAGGCTCTCTGTGTTGTTTCGACCCACCGGGCGATTGGCCTAGTCGTGGTTGGCAAGGCTGACGTGGTACTAGAGACGTCGACGTTGTTACATTCAGCTCGAATGGTGATCGCTGAACCCTCGGTCATTCGTCTCAGATACTTTGTGCGAGTTCCGCATCTTCGAAGAGTCGCCCCCACTAAACGGGCGATCTTCGCACGCGATCACTATCAGTGTCAGTATTGTGGCGCTCCTGCCGAGAACGTCGATCACGTGATACCACGCAGTCGTGGCGGGCCACATCGCTGGGACAATGTAGTGGCGTCTTGTCGGTCATGCAACTCCCGGAAACGAGATCGATTGCTTTCAGAGACCAGTTTCGTGCTCCATCGACCGCCACAAGTGCCGCGTGGGCGCACATCGGCGATCATCCTCCTGGGTCTCGTCCGTGACGAGTGGATGCCCTATCTTGACTACGAGTTTCATCTACAAGAACGTCCATACCAGGAGTTAAGCGGCTAGTCCGGAACCGAGGGGCTCTGGAGTTCGCTTATGCCGATGCCAGTCCCAAACATGCCAGCTGTGTACATGCCAGTTCTGCCCGTGCCAGTCCAGTTTCGGGGTGCCAGTCATCCAAGATACCAGCCTTTTGGAGCGCAGCATTGCAGTTGATTCAGCCGATGGCTAGGCTTACCCGACGCTTAGATCGGTTGCGGCGAGCGATCTGACCGTCCCCGTATTCTTGCTCGCAAAGATGGGTGTGAGTTTGTAGCGCGTGGTCGAAGGCTTGGCACTAGAGTTGACGACGAGTAGGCCGTTCGTACCAGGCAGCCGCAGTCCGTATGGGGTAACCGCCGGTGAGATCAGGAGCTCACCAGGAGCGTTGGGGGTCGTTGTTAACGTCACTGCAGTGAGTCCGAATGTTGGTCCTAGATGGGTGACGACGATGGAGCTCAAGCTGTGGGTGACCAACGTGGGATACCCTGCGAGCGTACAGGAGATACCCTTGTGCGGGCGTATCGTTATCACCTCGAAGGAGGCATGCTCGCTCGTCGCTGCCGTAACACTTGCTATGCTCACGGTCACTTGTTTAGCACGGCACTCGTTCTGTTGGTTTACCAGTCGTTGATGACTGCCCAGCGTCTGCCCAAGGATGAGTCCAACAGCGATGAAGATCACCGCTAAGACAACGGGAATGGTTAGGGCGCGCCGATAGCTAGGTCGATAGGTGGCCATGGGATCCTCACTGAGTCAAGGGCGAATCATCTCTGGTTGGCAGCCTACCTTGTTGTGCACTCGGTAGCCTCTGGCAAAACGCGAGGCCCGAAGAGCTGTGGTTGATTAACTCTGTGGCGCGCTCGTGCCGCTCGACGGAGGGTCGGTGTTGGTTGATTTTATCTGCTCCTCTTGCGCGCGAATCGCACTGATTAGGCGTTCTGTCTCCGATCGCTGCACCTCTGGAGTGATATCTTCGTTGGCGCCACGGTAGGTGATCGAACCTAGCTCGCGATACAGAGAGTCCAGCTGACGCTTGGTCTGGAGTTGATCTAACTTATCTTGTCCCTTTTGGGCGGCTTCGGTGGCACTCTGACCAAGCGTCTGCGCCTGCTCCTTGACCTTGTCAAACAAACTCATAGTCGTCCTCCTCGCCTTCTAGTGTAGCGAATCTCGCCCAGCTAGGTTCGGTATCTGCAGGCTGGTTGGCCAGGATGAGACGTGTCTGAGCTAGGGTGCTGATCGAGGCCCCAAGGTGGTCAGTGTCGATATCCGATCGGGTCGAGTGGTTCACCCTCCAGCGTGCGCTGTTCGGGGTCAGCGAGCACTGTTCCAACCATCAGCGGCGGCTTGATCCCTAACTTGGCGAATTCTTCTGCAACCCGAGACTGGTCGGGTGCGGTGAAGAGCAACTCATAGTCCTCACCGCCACCGAGCGCATCTCTACGGGTTGCGCCCTCGGCAACTGGAAGATGGCTGATCTCAAAACCAACTCCCGAGGCGTTTGCGAGTCGATGCAGGTCCAAGGCAAAACCGTCGGAGATGTCTATGGCGGCGCTAGCTCCTGCCCGTGAGGCGGCAAAACCCTCGTTAAGCCGTGCACTGGGATCTAGCAGTGCTAGCTGAGTGCGCTCGTCTACTATCATCGCGCCTGACAGACGCTCCAGGGCGACGGAGGCTAGCCCAAGTGGGCCAGTGACGAATACGGTGTCGTCGGGCAGTGCTCCACTCCTTCGTAACGGAGGTAGCAGTTGGCTACCGATTGCGGTCACCGAGATGACTACGGTCTCTGCTCTAGTGAGATCTCCGCCGATGAGCCTGGCACCATAACGTGCTGCACCAGCCTCGATGCCTTCGAGGAGACGATCGACGTCAAAGTGCTTCGGCGCGGCGATGGTGGAGAGCACCCACAACGGTTGTGCCGCCATCGCGGCTAAGTCAGAGATGTTGACGGTCACCGCCTTGGAGCCTATTTGAGTTGGTGTCCAGTATCTGAGATCGAAGTGGATCCCTTCGACGAGTGCATCGGCACAGATAGTGAGCGGGGCGCCTGGGTCTGGCACCACGGCGGCATCATCTCCGAGGATTTTGCCGGTAGTATCCCAGGTCGCGCGGCGAGCTATACCTTCGGCGGTTGCGAGTTCATCCCACGCTCGATCCACCTGCACACTCCGATCTTCGATTGAAAAGTTGTCCCGGATGCAATTATTTTGACATAATTAATCTACTGTGTTGATCACACCCTAGAGTTGGTGTGCATCGTCTGTCTCAGTCGATGGAGCGAGTCTGGCAGACATGGCGGAGGAGGAGTGAGGCACTGATGAAGTTTACCAATCAAAAGGTAGTCAACTGGCTCGATGAATGGATAGCATTGATGCAGCCAGAGCGGAGCGTGATACTAGACGATAGTCAGGAGACCAGAGACCAGCTGGTCTCTGCTCTTATGGAGCGGGGTACGTTGCGGGCGCTCAACCCCGATCTGCGACCGGGTAGCTACTTGGCCTGTTCTGATCCACGGGATGTGGCCAGACTCGAGAGCCGTACTCTGATCTGCTCGCAGAGCGAAGAGGATGCAGGTCCTACCAATAACTGGCGTGACCCAGCCGAGACGCGTGAAATGATGCGCGGTTTTTACAAAGGCTCCATGGTCGGTCGCACCATGTACGTGATCCCATTCTCGATGGGAGAGGTGGGCTCTCCCTTTGCCCTCTATGGGATCGAGATCACCGATTCAGCCTATGTTGCGCTGTCGATGATGACGATGGCGACCGTGGGCGAAGAGGTGCTAAAGGCGATCGACGCATCCGGTTCGTTTGTGCCTGCGGTTCATTCTGTTGGCTATCCACTCGCGGGGCGGGAGGATATAGCCTGGCCATGCAACCCGGAGGACACCTATATCGTGCACTTCCCGGAGACCAGGGAGATCTGGTCCTATGGGTCAGGCTATGGCGGCAACGCTTTGCTTGGCAAGAAGTGCCTAGCCCTTCGCATCGCCTCGGTGGCCGCGCGTGACGATGGCTGGCTAGCCGAGCATATGTTGATTTTGAAGCTCACCTCGCCGAAGAATGAGGTCTACTACGTCACCGGTGCGTTCCCGAGTGCCTGCGGTAAGACCAATCTTGCGATGCTCGTGCCAACCCGTCCTGGTTGGAAGGCGGAGACGGTGGGGGATGACATCGCATGGCTACGTCGCGGTGAGGACGGACGACTGTGGGCTGTGAACCCAGAGATGGGCTTCTTTGGGGTCGCACCTGGGACCTCGGTCAAGACCAACCCTGTAGCTATGGCGACGATTGCAAAGAACACCATCTTCACTAACTGTGCGTTGACTGCTGATGGTGACATCTGGTGGGAGGGGATGACAGAGGAGGTGCCCGAGGGGCTCACCGATTGGCAGGGAAAGCCCTATACCGGTGACGGACCCGCCGCCCATCCCAATGCCCGCTTCACCGTCTCTATTTACGAGGCGCCCAACCTTGCGCCCGAGCGCGATGGCGTGCCGATCTCTGCGATCCTCTTTGGCGGTAGGCGCTCGACGTTGGTGCCGTTGGTAACCGAGGCCCGGTCATGGGAGCACGGAGTCTTCCTCGGCTCCGTCATGGCCTCGGAGACGACAGCGGCTGCCGAAGGAGCCGTAGGCAGGGTACGTCGTGACCCGTTTGCGATGTTGCCGTTCTGCGGTTACAACATGGCTGACTATTTTGGTCACTGGCTTAGTATGGCCGAGGAGGATCCTCAGGCGTTGCCAAAGATCTATCTCGTCAACTGGTTCCGGCGTGGGGCCGACGGGAGGTTTGTCTGGCCCGGTTATGGAGAGAACGTTCGAGTGCTATCGTGGATCATCGACCGTCTCGAAGGACGAGTAGAGGGCATCGATACTCCACTCGGCAGGATCCCTAAAGTAAAGGACCTCGACGTGGACGGTCTCGAACTTGGAGATGACGCCTTTGATCATCTTTTCTCCATGAATGTCAACGAACTCAAGGAAGAGGTCGAGTCGATCCGCGAGCACTATGCCCGATTTGGTGACCACCTACCGAAAGGGTTGGCGGCTGAACTCGAGGAGTTTGAACGCGCAGTCCACGCAGATTCTTGAGCCCTCAGTGGCTGGGCTAGCAGAGCTCGTATGTGATGATGCTAGCCCAGCAGAGGAGCTTGTCGAGCTGCGAGGCTGTGGACACTGCGTGGTGTGCAGGATGGATACGCTAGTGATTACCCAAAGTAGAGCATCTTCGCCGATGCTCTTGGCTCTATTTTCCTCTGGCATTTGGCCGCAGATTTCAGCTGAGTTAGGAGTCGTATCTAGGCTTCAAGTGGGCCGTGAGTTAGTGCCCGATTAGCGGGGCCCCGGCCTAACAGCGCACTAACAGTTTTTAAGTGGTTAGCGTGAAGTGGGGATCGGTGGCGCACCCGAGAGGCAGCAGCCATCGTGACAGAGATGTTCAGCTCCAGGGATCTCGGAGTTGGGGTCGCCTCCACTGTTCCAGACAAGCACCAACTCGGTGAGCATCTCTATGAACTCGGATGTACCGCCTACCGTGGGCAATCTATCGAAGCCGAGCCCATGGCTTTGCGCTGCGTTGCGCGCGAGGATGTCGAGATCGTAGAGGACCTCTTGGTGGTCGCTGATAAAGCCGATTGGAATCACGATCACCCGACGCAGATTTGGGTTAGCCTCGAAGCTGGCATGGATTGCATCGGCTATGTCAGGTGTTAGCCAAGGAGTTCGAGGGTCTCCAGATCGACTTTGATAGGCGAGTTCGATCGGGGCATCGCTGGGGAGCAACGCACGCAAGACTTCGCAGACGCTGCCGAGTTGGCGTTGGTAGTCACAGCTGTCGGCCGTTGCGGTCGGGATCGAGTGAGCAGTTGCAAAGATGGCGGTGGTGCTCGCGTCGATTGGGGGGCGTGTGGCAAGGTAGCTTGCCACGACAGAGGCCTCGGCGGCCATAAATAGCGGATGTTGAGAGAATGGTTTTAGAGTCTGGGTGTCGAAGGTTACTTGACAGCCGATCAGGTCCTCACGGTACTGGCGACAGCCTGAGTAGGAGCTATACGCCGAAGACGGGATGATCAGCGCCTCTTGGATGCCGTCGCGGGCCATCTCGTCTACGGTATCAGCAAGGTAGGGATGCCAATTGCGGTTGCCGAAATAGATCGGAAGCTCCACCCCACGTTCGCCAAGTGAGTCACCGAGTCGGCGAATCAGATCCCGATTCAGAGCATTGAGAGGGCTCGACCCCCCGGTGGCCAGGTACTGATCAGCGACAAGGCGCAGACGCGCCTCCGGAACACCTCGTCCACGAGTTACATTCTGGAGAAACGGCCATACATCATCGGGCCCCTCGGGCGATCCAAAGGATTGCCACAGGATGCCGCGCTCTGGTCTGGCCATCGTGAGGTTAAGGCTTTACCAGTCTGTTGGTTCGTATGCATGACGTGCATACGTTCCTACGACGCGAGGTTCCATTCTCGAGAACGCGAATCCTCTGAATGTTTGGGTTGAAACGACGCTTGTTACGTCGGTGAGAGTGCGAGAGACTCATCCCGAAGCCAGGCTTCTTGCCACAAATTTCGCACACGCTTGCCACGCTGGGGCTCCCTTCGGAAACGGTTTTGAACAACTGGACTCATTAGTCGACCCTCTAGGCTATCATGCCCTGAGTGGATTCAGGGCAGTTTCGTCGTTCCAATGACGTCGCGAGAGGTTTGCGTGCAGCGCGTGCCGGACTAGAGCGACACTGTGCAGCGATCGATAGGCTGAATGTGTTCCCAGTGCCCGATGGGGACACTGGGCACAATATGCTTGCGACGTTGGCTGCCGGGGTGGTAGCGCTCGATCAACTCGACGATCTAGATAGCCCAGACTGGCACCGGACAATAGCCAAGGCAACGCTGTTAGGTGCCAGAGGTAACTCCGGTGTGATCCTTTCGCAGATCTTGCAGGCGGTGCTACAGGCACTTACCAGTGATGCCGCGTTAGAAGATGCCTGGCATCAGGCTCTTGCTGAGGGGTCACGAGCTGCAACTAGTGCAGTACTGAGCCCAAAACAAGGCACTATCTTGAGTGTGATCGCAGCCGGTGCTGTGGCTGAGGTTGGAACCATTCGCGTGAGTCTCGCCGCCATGCGGCGAGCGCTA
>DAHZQE010000128.1:0-7417 GCA_027409005.1 Ferrimicrobium sp.
GAGAAGCCATCAGCAGAAACCAACGGCTTCGAGATCACAGACCTCGCCTGCGAAAGTTGATATTCATCTCGGGAGATGCTGTAGCCAGTCATGAGGAGGTTGGCACAGTCAATCTTAAACGCCCGAACGCGGTTGCCACGAGAAGAGCTACAGGTCCTGAGAGACCATTCTACAAAGATCCCGGTGAATGCAGCAGCAACGGCATCGGTGAGATTGAAAGAGGATATGCTTGAAGAATGCCAATCGAGCGGGACGAGAGATATAGGGTAGTCGCGCAAAATGTATGTCTAAACGCGCAGCATTCACCACGTACGCGAAATCCTGACTTCACCGCGTCGGCGCAGTACTCATGCTCTTTTCCCTCAAAAACTCCTCCAACTTAGCTGCGTCCATGCCATCCACCTCCGGGTCCTCCTTCTTCACCTTCTCCTCCACCGTGTCAGCCTGGTCCTTCGACACCAATCCCGCACTAGCCGCCATGTCCTTCGCCTGCTGCACCACGTGCTCCGCCACTTCCTTCGCCTGATCTACATAGCCCTTCGGCGCCTCCCCGGCCTCAGGCATGGGATGTTCTTTGGGCGCTTGGCCGACCGTCCGCGGATCCATGACGCCTTGTTTTTCGCCTTGGCCGTCGAGTCGGATTTCGGGTGTACCTTCAGAGAGAGTACCCGCGGCATGAGTCAGCGCTTGTTGTTCATATCGGGTGTGAGAGGTGCCTTTGCGTGGGTCGTGGGGTGAGCCGGAATCGGTGGAGGTTTCCGTGGCGACGGGGACGGTGTAAGTACCTGCTCGGGAGGCGGGGTCGACCGCGGAGGCAGGTGAGCGGCCGACGTTGAGATCGTGGTCGGAGGAGGTTCGTGGTGGGTTAGAAGAGTTTCGCGGAGGCTGGGATGCGACTGGTTCCCCACGTGAGGGCGCGGTGGCGGGAGCGGGAGCTTTGGTAGAGCCGTTGGTTTCTGCTGATGGCTTCTCCTCCTGCTTTTGAGACTTTTGTCGAGCGGTCTTCTCAGACGCACGTGCGGCGCCGGCCATGTGATCTTTCGCCCTATCGCCTCTGCCAGGACTGAGCGCCAATCTCGTGATGCCTTCCTCCGGATGCAGTCCGGCAATAACTTGATTTCTTTGCTTGCCGTTCTCACTGCCAATGGCTGTTGCAACAAGGTCGCCATCGTCGTCGTATTGCCATTTTATGGGACCAATTGGGAAGCTGCGGTGGCCCTTCTCCCGGATGTCCTCTTTCCAGCGGAGGTTGTTTGCAATTCCAGGCTCGAGGAAAGGCATGTCGCCGAATGACCAATCTAGATCGCCCCCGTATTTCTTCGGTATGTTTGAGCGATCAATATACTTCTCTAGGGTCTCCAACATGTTCTTGTCATTGAGGATGAATATTTTGGACTGTCATATCGATCAGGAGTGCGGCCTTCGGATGCGCCAACAGCATAGTACTTACCACCGTGATTGGGTCGAACCAGTTTTTGGCCCAACCCCAGATGGTCGAAAAGAAGCCGGGCGCACCCACCACAAAGATGCGATCCAGCGTTTCGGGGTAATGCGCCGTCGCCAGGTTGCTCGCATCGCTCATGTGATTCCGTAACGCCCAGAATTTCGCTAAGCTTACATGACTGATGTCCACCAGGTTGTTGCTTTGACTGATCGGACTCTCCGGATGTTCCCGGTCTGGCAGAGCTGAACACATTGGCAGCACAAACCGACACAGGTTCTCGTAGAGGGCGAAAAGCCGCAGCATCTTCTTCGGCGTCTTGGCCGTCACACTGGAATGTTCCGAGTGTTTGTGCTCTGTGTCATTAGAGTAGGCGGTCACATCTTTTGAGTTGACCTTGCTGACTTCGTAGACATAGAACGGTATCCCTCGCTTGTCTCTCCGGCCTGTCCATTGAGGATAAAGTCTCCGGGTCTGATCGTACTCGTGGATGTCGATAGTCTCGTACAGAGTGTCTAGCTGGTTCTCCGTCCGCCAATCTTCTGTGTCCTTGAATTGTCCGAATGCCTCTTGAGGCACGAATTTGCGTGCGCGGAGGTAGCGGAGCATCGTCTCGTCATCGTGGGAAGCCGGCGTCTTGCCATCCTCGGATGCTGGAGCATAGTATCCCTTCTGCTCGCACAGGCTCTTGAACTTCTCAAGAGCGGACTGCTGACCCTCGGTCAAGTGGGAGACATGTCCGGTCGGCCACTGTACGCACCCATGATCAGCCAATGCCACAGTGGTTGCGTGGGACTAGGTGGTTACGGACTTGGTAGGACTCGGTGCGCTGCAGCTCAGCGCCTTCTGGTCGCGACATCGTGTCTGCTGGGTGTGTGAGAGGAGGGTATGAGAGGAGAGCGGAGCTACCGGGCAGTAAACAGAGCGCAGATCTGCGAAGCCGATCTCGTCGCAAAGTCGAGGCTGATATGCACCCCACGCGTGAAACACTGCGTCACTGCTGCAAGCGAGGCGATCTCTCATGCTCTTCTTCGGGGGCCCGACATGCCGGCGGCTTCCGACGGAGTCTCGCCGCCGAGCTGAAGTTGCGCTCTGCTACGAGGCACCGGAGGCGCCTTGAGATCCTATCCGGCCATCCGGTGGACTGGCAACGCCTCGGGCTCCACTAAGCCTGTCTGTAGCAAGCCAAAGACACGCTGTCCCATGATCGGATTTTCTATCGGCCTTAGGGTTTTAAGGTTCGACTCAGCCGACATAAGTGTCTCCCCTCCCGGGTCGTATCGATAAGATGCGTCATCGCCGAGGCGAGGAAATGCGCTTGGCGCTGGCGCTGGCGCTGGCGCTTGCGCTGGCGCTCGCGCTCGGTGGCGGCGAGACATGCACGGGATGCAACTGTTCGCCGAACAATCGCCTGGACCACGACATTCTCCGCACTGGAGCCCGAAAGGCTCCGTAGACGCCAGAATGGACTCGTCGCGCTTCGCCAAGTTGCCGGACGAGCTCTTGGAGGCCGTCATCGCGTACCTGGATCCCCGCGAGACTGTCTACTTCGGCCGGACCAGCAAGCGTGGCAACAAGCTCATCCACGAGCCGCTGGTATGGAAGCGCCATTGCATGCAAGAGTACGACTTCTGGAACGAGCAGTCCCGCGAGCGCCTACGGTCGAACGAGCATGCAGACTGGCATGCGCTGTTTCGCGCAAGGAAAGTGCAGGATGTCGCGGCCGCAAAGCTCTTCGAGGACTTGCTCAAGTCCGTCCAGATGCGTACGTCGAGGATGGAGAAGATTGCCGAGATGGGTTACGATGTCAAAGACTACCTGCTCAGGCAACGGGATGAGACTCCGGACGATGGCGAAGATGTGTTGGCGAGGCGCTGGCACGCGAACGCCATCCTCGGCCTCATCCACCGTAAGATCGCCATCGAGAAGTGGCTTCGGCTGCAACAGCATCGGATGGTGCGATTGGAGGAGGTGCTAGGAGCATACGACCTGTTTGTCCTGCATGGCCGTCATGGTGATCAGGCCGACATCGACGCTGAGTTTGACCGTCTTGCCAATGCTGTTCGCTCCAGTGATCCGGAATTCGACGCGTGGACCATTCGCCGCAAAGCTATAGCTGTCTGTGCCTACCTGCGTGAGCAACGACTTATCGGCACCAGCCCTACCGAGAGCGATTACCACGCCTTGCGCAACAACTTCCTGTCCCACGCTCTGTTCACGTCGGAACACACATCCTTGCCTCTGCAGACCGTGGCAATCTACTGCGCTGTAGCACGACGTCTCGGCATAAACGCCAAACCCTCCAACTTTCCCTATCACGTTCATGCCGTCATCGAATCGCCTTCAGATACAACCTTGGACGGTGCATCTCGCCCTCGAGACCGCGAGTTCGACGCTTGCAATCCAGCTGATGTGATGCATCTGGATCCATGGCGCAGCTCAGAGGAAATACCTCGTTCTCATCTCACGGCTCGCCTGCTCCAGCTTGGTGCTCCTAGCAGTCAGCATACCTCGCATCTCGCCGCGACCAGCAACCTCGAGATCACCCTCCGCACAAGCAGGAACATCATGACCTCCGTTCAGCTCCTCCGCGACACAGGCGGAACACCGGAGAACCTCACTTACCCGAGCCTCGAAGACGCCTGGTATGCTATGCTCTGGTCCATGCTTTTACTAGGGGAATCGCATCATCGCCGACGTCAATGCTTGCCCTATCTTGTCGAGCACTACCAATCGCACTACCCCTCCGACCTCGGTCTGATAGAGCAGCATGTTCTACCACTTTTCCCGCCCGCGGACAGGGAGCACAACGTCCTGCTCCACGTCATCGAGGTGGCGCGAAAAGCTGATGCGCTCAAACCAGCCCCTCGGCCCAGACCAAAGCAGGATGAAGATGTGGTGAAGCGCAAGATCGGACAGTACTTCCGCCACCGACGCTTCGGCTATCGAGCAATGGTAATTGGCTGGAGTGAGCGGTGCGAGGCGAATCCTGAGTGGATTGAGTCCCAGGGCGTGAATCGACTGCCCGGCGGACAGGGCCAGCCCTTCTATAATGTTATGTGAGCTGTCCCTTCGCGCACCCATTACGGTCTTCGTTCGTACTGACCATGACTCTGGTAGCGCCGAGGATCATACTACTCGTTATGTCGCGCAAGAGAATATTGAGCCCTTGACCGAGCGGCCGACGGAGGTGATGCTCGAGATGGCGGGCCGGTACTTCAAGCGCTGGGACAGCGAGCAAGGCAAGTTTGTGAGCAATATGACGGAGGAGTATCCTAACGATTGAGCGACGCGGCCGCCGTTGCGCAATCCTGGGCCAAACTGTCGCCGATACGACCAAGGCCTCGGAGATACATCATTACGAGGATGGGAAGATCGAGAAGTATCCCACTCATACCGTGGCTGAAAAGCGTTTGCGAACAGCGCACCGGTTGCATCATTTAGCGCCCATGTTCGCTCTGCTCGCTTCGTTCTTCCGCCAATTGCTTGCGAGCGATACACCATCGGTCGCCCCAACGCCACCGTAGCATGAGCATAACTTCAAGGGTCGTCATGACTCCGATCTTGAGCCTTCGGCCATGTCCCACGATCTCACGCCCACACTTTGTTGCCGCTCACGAGCACGATCTGCTCGCTCCACTCTCTCCTTCTGCTCACCCACTGTCCACGAACTACAGGCCCGTGCGTGAGCGGCTCCCAAGCGTTCAACTAAGACCCAAGAACCGAGGAGGTGCCTTGAGCCGACGGCTGCTAGCCCGACCAAACCAGGTCCAATCGATTTCGCTACTTACGAGCGACAAGATACGATGGGAGATGTACTAATCAGGACAGAGCATTGAGGGAAGACTCAGACCTGGCCAGCCGCGCACGAGAGCCATTGTAAGGCCTTGGCAACCACTTACTGGAGGCGCAAACCATGGTGATGCTGCCAGATGCATGGCAGCAGAGTGCAAGATGTGAGAAAGGATGTGAGATACTGGACGGCAGAGAGGTGATGCCTGCGCGAAAGCCTGCAAAAGGCACGGAAGGCACAGTCACGTGACCTCGAACTCCAATTCGCTTTCACCGTCGTTCCAAATTAGGCAAATACCTTAACATATCACACTGCGACAAAGGACTTATAGTTGATCATCGTGAATGTTGAAGAATTGTGCGTCTCGCTATGCTGCGAAGGAAAGTACAAAGGGAGCCACCCTTGGCGTATCCATCCCTCGCAGCCATCAACAATCAGCCAGGTCGTTAAGAAGACAACACTGTACAGCGAGACCGGTCCCAGCAGCGATCCGATACCCCGTCCCTGCTCTGTATGCAACGCCCGTTCTATCCTGTAAAGCTCCAAATAATGCTCATGCCCAAAAATCAAATGCAACAGCGATTAGGTAGGTTCTACAAGCGAGACGTCATACCGCCGCTTGCCAAGGCGGTGGTACTCTGCCATCGCCTACCGTGCAACTGCAAAGGTCGCAAGGTCGCGGAGAGTCTCAGCCTAAGACATCCGTAACCTCTTGATCTCCAGTCGAAAATGAGGAAAGCGAAGGCGATCGACGCCTTCAGATAGGCGCCTGCCAATCCAGACCGGCACGGATCAGCTTACCAAGCGACTCCGCATGAGGATCTACCATGCAAGTCAGCCAAAATGCTCAGAAAAATTGGAAAAGGCGCTACGAACCCTTCATCATGGAGAAATGATGGCCGGACATGACGCCGAACTTCATGTTCTCCGTGCCGCACAACTGGCCCCAACCATTGTCGCCAAAGTCGGTTCTGTGATTCAAGAGCCATTTCATGGGCGCCGGGTCCTCATCCTCCGCTGGCGGAGGGCGTGGGTCGCCTGGGTTTCCGGCCACGCCTTCTCTGCACCAGATGGCGTAAGTGGCGATGGGCTTGATGGTCGGCTTCGGATCGTAGTCGGAGAGCTGACGAATGGCGGCAGAGAAGTGAGGGAGCAACCACTTCGGCGTCTTCGCTGGGTCGCCGGTGCCTAGGAGGCCGATCTCGTTGAAGAAGATGTGGAGGCGGGCGGGGAGAGGGTCGAGGTTGACTGGGCATGGCGAGTCGAGGAGCAGGAGCTTCTCAACCTTCTCACCGGCAGCCAAAAGAGCCTGAGCAACGGCGTACGCAAGCACACCACCAGCGGACCAACCACCGATGATGTACGGGCCAGTGGGTTGACGGCGGCGGATCTCCGCCAAGTAGACCAGCGAGATGACTTCGATATTGCACTCCCACTTGGTCGGATCCTTCATGAAGGGGCAGTTGAGGCCATAGGCGCAGGTATCAGGGCCGATGTTGGGGATGGAAACGTAGGAGGTAGCGGATCCAGAGCCGTCCGGCAAGAAGAAGATTTTCTTGGTGGCGACCTTGGGATTGCCTTGCAGGAGCACGGAGGTGGCGGTAGGGAGGCTGGAGATGTCGGTTTTATTGATTGCTGCCAACCTGGCGGAGACCTCGTTCATGTCAGTCTGCTTGCCAGAGGACGAGGTCGCCTTCGGGGCAGCAGCTTTGGGGGCTGCTGCGGCCCTGGGCTTAAGGCGCATACCGAGAGCATCTTCAATGTCCTTGATGGTCGGATTGGTGGTCAGGAAGGTGCTAGGGAGGTCGATGCCGGTCTTTTCCCGGAGCTCTCCAAGGATGGTCAAGCTCATGAGCGAGTCCATGCCCATCTCAGCAAGTTCGGCGTCATCGGTGACTTCGGAGATGTCGACACCCATCTCTTGTGCGACAATATGACGAGCCAAGCTCACGTCGCCAATCTCAGCGAGAGTCTCCCGGGTAGGCGAGTCAAGCTCGGGCTTGCCAGCGTCGCTGGGAGCGCTGCTGGGTGCCGAGCTGGCCGGGGTAGAGAGCAACTCCACTGGGGTTGGCACATCGGTGGGCGGGACAGAGTCTTCGTCAGAGTCCTCTTCTTCAGTCGAAGCCGCGAAAGACCCGTTATCAAACTGAGCGAAGTACTTCTTCATCTCGCCAACGGTCGGA
>DAHZQE010000132.1:0-4040 GCA_027409005.1 Ferrimicrobium sp.
GGAGACGGCTGTTCTGGCATGTGCTTATCCCTGGAAGTCTTCCTTCCGTCTTCACCGGTCTCCGAGTAGCTGCAGCGCTGGCACTTGTGGTAGTTACCGCCACTGAATTCGTAGCTGCTAACAGCGGACTCGGATACCTCGTTTGGAATTCCTGGCAGCTCTTCGAACCGAACCAGATGTACGTAGGACTCATCACCATCGCACTCGTTGGAGTCGTATTGACCGGCATTATTGAACTGATAGCACGCAAGGTCATGCCCTGGTCTAGGCGCAGCTCCCACGACTAGCGGCAATCGCTTCAACGACAGTGTTCAATAAGCAGTCAACAGGTCAGTTGGTTACTATACTCCCCTGAAACAATCGCCAAAACGAGCACTGCGAGCCAATCCGGCACCTTCGCAGACCCTCAATAAACAGCAAGAAGGATCGGATCCAATGCGTCGAACACATCGGTTAACTACAGCATTAATCGCCCTTGGGGCGTCAGGGGTGCTCGCCGCCTGTGGGAGCACGAGCTCCAGCACAAGCACTAGCACTACTGCCAGCCCGGTTACAACCAACGTAACCGTCGCGTATGTGCCCATTCCGCTATTTGACCCGCTCTATATCGCCATGGCAAAGGGCTATTTCGCCAAAGAACACATCAACGTCCACCTGACGGTAGTCTCATCTGGCCAGAGTGCTACCGCCCTCGCAGCTACCAATCGCGTCCAAGTTGTCCTTGGTGGGTTCTCGGCGGGTATGTTTGACGCAATTAAGCAAGGCTTGAACTTCAAGGTCGTCGGCTCAATGGCGGCTGAAGCCGCAGGTACAGCAGCCAATGGTCTTGTAGTCGCCAACGGAGTCATCCCCAAAGGTAAGACGTTGACCGCCTCGGACCTACGCGGAGCCAAAATTGCTATTGACGGCGGCTCTGGTGCGGCAGGCGGCTACCTGCTCGCAGAGGCGTTAAAGCCTTACCACTTGACGCTTGCTGATGTGAACGTAGTCAACCTCGGGTTCCCGGAGATGCAGTCAGCGCTCGCCAACCACTCCGTCGCCGCAGCATATCCATCAGCCCCATTCCTCTCCGCGATTTTGGCCGCAAAGGATGGAACTCTTGTCTCGCCAGCGCCAGTCAACGCTGCCGTGGTTGGAGTCATCTACGGTGGTTCCTTTGCCAAAACGCCGGCAGCTCAACACTTTTTTGATGCTCTAGCCAAAGGCGCTCAAGACCTGCAAGGATCTGCCCAGACGAGCTCTGCCAATCTTGCTATCATTGCAAAGGCAACCGGCGAATCCATCAGCATACTCAAGTCGGAGCCGCCAAGCATCTACGCCCCAAACCTAGCGCCGCCAACCTCGACTTTGAGTGCAATGCAACAGGTCTATCTGGCTAATGGCCTCGTAGATTATCACCACCCACTGAGTAGCTCGGCCTATATCGATGCCAGCTTTGCCAATAAGGTCCAGGCGGGTTAACTATCAACGACGAAACAATAGAGGGTGATCAAGAACCTTTGAGTCACCCTCCGCGATCACGTTAAAGGTCGTTCCCACTGACTAGCCTTATGGATGTGCCTTCACTCTTCGACCTCGACCATGCAGTAGCTGAGGAGGTCCTTGGCGCACGCTATCGGGCCGACCAGCTCTTCGAGGGACTATTCCAAAAGGCTCTGCCGGTCTCAGCGATCACCAACCTTCCCCTTCGGTTGCGTGCCCAACTCGATACCGACTATCCTCTCGGCCTGAACGAGCTCAGCGTGACCTTGAGCGATGACATGACCACACGCAAATGGCTCTATGAGATCGATGGAGGGCATCGAATCGAAACCGTGCTCATGGAGTACCCTCGGCGAGCGACCGTCTGCATTTCAACACAGGCTGGCTGCGCTATGGCCTGTAGTTTCTGCGCGACTGGCCAAGGAGGTTTTGGGCGTCAACTCACGACCGCGGAGATCATCGAGCAGGTCTATCGAGCCAAGCAGGCTGCGCTCCCACGCAGACTCTCCAACATCGTCCTCATGGGGATGGGAGAGCCACTTGCTAACTATCGGGCGGTGGTGGCTGCGATCCGTATCATCGTTGAACGCTTCGGAATCTCGCCACGCCGGATCACTATTTCGACCGTTGGAGTCGTTCCCGGTATTGAACGTCTGGCCAAAGAGGGTCTCGCGCTCACACTTGCTGTCTCACTGCATGCGGCCAATGATCACGACCGTTCAGAGATCATCCCGCTGAACCGGCGCTATACGATTGAGCAGATTGTTGCTAGTTGTGAGCGATGGACCGCAGCCACCTCTCGCTTAGTCAGTCTGGAGTGGGCGATGATCGACGGCTTCAACGACACACCGGACGCTCTTGACGAACTCAGCGTGATCGCACGCCGTCTCAGGGCTCATGTGAATCTCATTCCACTCAACCCTACGCCCGGCTACCTAGTTCGAGGAAGCACTCGAGAGCGAGTGCTCGCCTTTCAACGAGGTCTTCAAGCCAACGAAGTGCGGTGCACCGTGCGTTCCACGCGAGGTCAGACCATCGATGCAGCATGTGGACAACTAGCGATGCGTACAGAGCAAGCAGTTGGCCAAGCTAGACGAAGTTCGAGCCTTGCCATTCGAAGGTCGTAGCCACTCTTCGACAAGTTGGGAAGCGACCCTCTGGTTTCAGAAAGTCTGACCACATGAGGATCAATACGAACAGGCACTACGCCTTGCAACAGTCCAGCGGAAGGAGATCTGAGACAATGAGAGCACCGGCGGATGAAAGAGTAATCGAACTCGCCCCCTCCGTCCTACCATGTGACTTTGGACGCCTAGGCGAGGAGTTAGCCGCGCTCGAGAGGGCCGGAGTCGATCGGATTCACTGGGACGTCATGGATGGGCTTTTCGTACCGAACATCACTATCGGGGCACCCGTCATCGCAAGCTGTCGCCGTTATAGCTCCCTCCCCTACGAGGTACACCTCATGATCGTCGACCCAGAACGCTACGTTAGAGAGTTCGTGGATGCTGGTTGTGAGTTAATCACGATCCACGCCGAAGCTACCCGCCACCTCCATAGAACCCTGAGTCTGATCAAATCTTTAGGAGTGCGTGCTGGAGTCGCACTAAACCCAGCAACACCACTCACCTCAGTCGAGTACGTCATGGACCAGGTCGACGTACTAATGATCATGAGTGTGAATCCAGGCTTCGGTGGGCAACATTATATCGAGGCGATGGACGCCAAGATCATGGCGGCAGTCGCCCTCCGCGAGGCAACCAATCCGAACACCAAGATTGAGGTGGACGGCGGCATCTCCGAGGAGACACTCGCAGGGTGCGTCATGAACGGAGCAGAGATTCTCGTCTCCGGCTCTGGACTGATGGCTCACCGCGATCACCTTGCCCGAGCAGTAGCCAACTTCCACCAGCTTGCCCGAGACGCCCTGGGCTAGTGCCGCAAGGCAAATACCAGTACTCTGGCACATTACAGCGAATGAACTCTCCAGCAAAATCACCGCAACAAGAGTCCTTGAGATAGGACGAGGTGCGTCAGGAGAGTGACTCGTCCTCCATACGCTGCCACCTGGGCTCGCGCCGTTCGATGAA
The DNA here is from genome assembly GCA_027409005.1 of Ferrimicrobium sp. Taxonomy (GTDB): domain Bacteria; phylum Actinomycetota; class Acidimicrobiia; order Acidimicrobiales; family Acidimicrobiaceae; genus Ferrimicrobium. The sequence continues at coordinate 3,573 of DAHZQE010000132.1, forward strand.
GGCCGCCATCCCCTCAGCTGCCTCGCTCGACTCCATCGTCACGATAGCGAGTTCGGAGTTGAGCTGCCAAATCCTCTCAGTCGCGCGGGCGTAGGAGCCTCGTAGGAGCCTCTTGCTATTGAGAATCGCTTGTGGCCCTGATGCAGCAATCTTGTCTGCAAAGCTAAGCGCCTCAGCAAGCAAGCGCCCTCGAGGGACCACTCGATTGATCATCCCGAGTTCCATAGCTCGATCGGCCAATATCGGCTCACTAGTTAGCGCTAGCTCAATAGCCACGCTACGACCGACCAATTCGCTCAACCGAACCAAGCCACCGCCAGTGGCTAACAGCCCACGCTTGGCTTCAGGTAGGCCAAAGCGTGCGTCTTCGGTCGCCACTATGAGATCACAATTGAGGACGATCTCAAGTCCTCCGGCTACTGCATAACCATTAACCGCGGCTATCAGCGGCTTTGGGAAATCATATCC
>DAHZQE010000147.1:0-11300 GCA_027409005.1 Ferrimicrobium sp.
TAGCGCCTCCAACGGGATCTTCATATCCTTTGTGTAAGTTGCGCCGAAATATCTCGACTTAGTCTTGTCATTCTTCTCCGACCGACTTCTCAAGTCACCGCTTTGCTCATTGCCGGATCCCGGCGACTCCCCGGCAAACCCGCCTCCATTCTTCGCGCCGTGCAGTTGCAGTCTCACCCCCTGTACACTCTGTCGACTGGGGTCACGGTCCGCGAAATTGTGCGGGATGAACATGACGCTGCTTGCGCTGGTGTGCATGAGAGTGTTGGGAATGTCGCCGCTATGAGGGATGTGGTGGGCGCCGACATTGAAGTAGATGACGAGATCGCCATCGTAGTCGTCGCTCTGTTCCAGGCTCTCGTGGTCCGCGATCTTAGTGAAATCGATGATAGGGTCATGAGGGGCGAAGTAATTCAATGGATCAGCTGAGCGAGGCTCGGTGTCCTTCTGCTGCACAACCCATAGATCGTGCTCGGCCCAACGGGCGCTATCGCCCAGGGTGGTAGAGTTGATGATCGTGAGATGAGGTGTTGAGCCTAGCCCTGTGCCGGAGGTGATGCGGTAGCCTTTACGTTCGCCCCAGGCGTTCTTTTGATCGGAGCTATATATGAGGTAGAACTCGCCTGAGTTCTTGGGCCAGTCGACACCGGCTTCTTCATTCACCGGATACTCGACGAGATGCATCGTGTTGCGCTTGGGCTGTTCGGGTTGATCCCACGGATAGCTCCTGGTCAAAGGCTCTAAAGCCAGACGGACCATGTTGTTGGAAGACCCGGCAACATCCATGTCAGCTTTGAAATTGATGACATGATCATGCATACTGCTGCTGAGGGCGTCGTGGATGCGATGGCCATACTCGTCTTCGCCTTTGGTGCTGTTTGCTGTGTAAAAGGCGGAGAATATGAAGCCTGATGCTCGCACCTTCACTTCGATTGTGCCGTCCATGTAGAACATGTACTCGATGGTGTAGTCGTAATTGCCTACCGTCGATACCGAACGAACGGTCAAGTAGGTATTCCTGGAGGCGGTGACCGAGTACTGCGCTGTGTGCCGCGACATCAAGTAGTCCGCGGTGAACTCGAAGATGCAAAGAGAGTTCGGCATATGGTGCGTCTTGTAAGCCTGGTGCCACTCTGCGTCCAGGTAGTCGGCATACGCAGGGCAGTCGTAGCCAGGCACCAGCTCGAAAGCGTTTTTGCCCATGCGAAAGAAGCTGTCCAAGAACTCCAGACCGCCCTGCATCGGATCGTCGCCGGCATAATGGGCCAAGGCCTCTTGCAATCCGAGCTCATACATGACACGCTCGCCCTTGAAGCGGATGTCGTAAATAGAGAAGCCTGTTGCTTGTGCGTTCGTAATGTAGAATTCGAAGCCGAACCACGAGACGAATCGCTCCTTCCTATCGAGCTTGTATCGCGGGCCGTATGGCTGAACAGAGACCGGAGGTGGCAAATCCCGTTCGGGGTAGTCGCCGAAGTCCTCAGTATCTGTCCATGGACCGTCGAGATTTGGCGGCGTCCGAATGAAATCCGGATGATTGACAGCAGCTCGAAACTCCTCCTCGCTTGAGTAAAGTACTCCATTGTAATAGAAGTCACCAACAGTCCAGTCGCTGAGATCGGGACTCGTAGCGTCGACCTTGACGTAGATTCCTTGCGGCAAAAGCGTGCGGGCACCGGAGCCCAGACCTGGGCGGTAGAACTGAATCCAAAGCACCATGCCGCCGATTCCAATTCGAGATCCGCGCGGGATGGCGAGCAAGCCGTTGGGATCCTGGGGGTTCTCAACGTTGACCGAAGCACCCAGGAGTTCTTGGGTTATATCTGAGACATTCGCAGCCATCCCCATGGCAAAGTCCATCACGGCGAAGAAGTCCTGGATAGGGTTCTTGATGTAATTCTTTCCAGAATTGTAAGGATATTCAAGTGGCAGTATGGTGGTCTTCTTAGACACCGGTAAAGGCCCGACCATATAGTGGACCATGTACGGGTCGCCGTCAAGCTGCTGGGAGATGATGGCCTTTGCATAGCGCTCTGGCTGCGAGCCTTTTTCATGCAAGTATGCGGTAGCATCAGTCTTGTTTGGCCGCAACGTCTCAACGATGAAGATGAAGTTGTCCAGGGCGCTGTTTGGACGCTTGGTAAGGTTGAGATGAAGGAAGTCATCGTGCTTCAAGATGAAGTCGTTCACATCAGCTGCCTCTTGCTCCGTCAGCTCCGCCCATACATTATGCTTGGGCGCGTGAAATGACGGCCGGTGCTTCGAAGCATAATCCACTGAGGACTCATGATGCTCAAATGGATAGACCAAGAAGCCAAAAATGCTGACAAGAAGTATCGCAGACGATAAGATTAGCCATGGACGGCTCTTGGAAGCCATCTTCGCTGCGACAGTCACGGCGAAATGAGAGAAAGAGAGAGCTCAGCAGCTGGGTACACGATGCATTATCACAGCTGTTGCCTGAACGGTCTATGAAGCGTTGCTTTGCCGAGTCCATCATGCACATATAGATAGGCGTTACGGGTGATCGAAAGAGGAAGGTACTACCTTTTAGCGCTTGCGGTGTTGCCAAGGCTGGAGCTGTCGGCCTTCGGACTTCATGCTATACAACGCCTCCTTCCAGTAGAGACCATGACTGCCGTGATTGATTGGACATCAGGTCTGGTGAATGGTGGTAGCTGCCGGGAAACAGCGAGTATCCCATTGTGTAATTACATTTTTAGGGTACTGCTGTTCACAGTGCCGAAAGCTTGATCTACAGCGCATCCTCTACCTCATCGGGCACATCAGGCTCCACGATGACCTTCTCAATCAGCTGTAGCGTGGCCCGAAGTGGCAGTCCAACCACGTTGTCAAACGTGCCATCAATCTTCTCCACCAAGATGCTGCCGGTGCCTTGGATTCCATATCCGCCAGCCTTGTCCGCACCTTCCCTTGTCCGGACATAGCTCACTATCAGATCGTCTGTGACATTTTGGTCGAACTTGACTGCCGTCTCCTCGACGTGCGTCTCCATCACGTACCCGGGATCTGCTAGTGACTCCAATGGCGCCATGCAGACAACCGCAGTGTACACCTTGTGCCAGCCTCCGTTCTGGTCACGCAACATCTTCAACGTTGCAATGTGGTCTTTCTCACTTCGTGGCTTCTCCAGTATCTGACCCATGTGGGCGCTGACCACGGTATCCGCAGCAATCACGAGCGCTGGCTCTCCTTTCGGCGAGTCTATGGTCGCGCTATAGACATTCCGCGCCTTCTGCTCTGCCGTCTGCAGTACATACTCAAACGGCGGCAGGTTCTTATCCTTGTCCTCTGGAACAGTCGATGGAATAACCTCAAGATCATTAAGACCGATCTGTTTACGGCGGCTGTTATTGCGTCGCTCAGTATGCCGATATGATACTATTGCAGGACCAATGGCGTACCTGTGTAAGCAGCTGTCTCCTGCGGGGCGATGCAGATGCTAGTATGATCCGCTTGCCCCTGATCATGTTCAAGGCCGGCAGGTTGAGAGGTAATGGGCCCCGGGGCATGCCTGGCCTCGGAGAAGGCTGTCCATCTCGCCCCGATTGGGAAGGCGGCGCTGCGTCGGTATATGCTGGCGGAGGGCCCATCGGCGTCTTGTGGTCCGACATGATGCTGCCAAAGGGCTGTATCGGCCAAAATGACGAATTGATGTCGACCTCAAGAACCTCTTTCGGCCGCAGGCCCAGAGGTTCCCGAGTCGCCTCGACGTGGGCACGGGCCACAACTGATGACGCCACAATTCAAGCGCCCAATGCACAAGCCTGCACGATCCCTCCTCTCCTCCACCTCCACCCACCGAGAACTCTACAGCCGAGAGCCTCGGGGGACTGACTGCTTTATCATCAGCGGAGATGTGTCCGACTTGGGCCATGGACCCTTGCTAACGACTCGCCGTTTCATTCACCACGAAGCCGGAGCACCGAGGCAAAAGACGAACGACGTAATTGGCTCCGCAGTAGTGCCGCGAAATATTCTCGAGCTCTTTCTTCTCGAAACTGGCCGATTGTGTAATCAGGTCTCATCCTTCACAGCTACGGATCACAGGTATAATAGCTTTCCCAAGGGTAGGTCAACGTAACCTCCGGTTTCCCAATATCACGCTCTCAACCTCTGCAATCCAATTTCTCTGCCCCACACTCTATCCTCCATTCCCTAAGCTCTCGAGGACGATCAAAATGGTTCAGAACAAAGGCCTGATCTACCGCGATCACCCCATTGGTTACCCCGTCCCCGGCAAGGATATCGTCGTCGAACCCCGCGAATTCGACGAGAACCAGGCCCCTCCATCCGGTGGGATCACCGCTAAAGTCCACTATGTCTCTTTCGACCCATACCAGCGCGGCCGCATGAGGCCAGCAGAAATCAAGTCCTACGCGCCTCCCTTCGAGCTCGGCAAGCCAGTCACCAACGCGGCCATTGTGACGGTTCTCAAGAGTGACAATGAGAAGTTCAAGCCGGGACAGATCCTTTACGTCCCCCAATCTTATACGGAGGAGTACAGTGCGCTCCCCAAACAGCTTGTGGATAGTGCAATGGTGATCGAGAACCCGTACAACTTGGACATCCAGCACTTCTTGGGCGCACTTGGTATGCCGGGTCTCACTGCGTACTCGTCATTCTACGAGATCGGGAAGCCGAAGAAGGGCGAGACAATCTTCATCTCCGCTGCCTCCGGTGCAGTGGGCCAACTTGTCGGTCAGTTGGCCAAGCACGAGGGTCTCAAGGTCATTGGCAGCGTGGGTGACGATGCAAAGCTGGACTTCATCCTCAAGGAGCTCAACTTTGACGGCGGATTTAACTACAAGAAGGAGAAGCCTGAAGAAGGGTTGAAGAGGCTGGCTCCTGACGGCATTGACATCTACGTAAGGATCTTTCATAGCGTAAGCCCGGAGTTGGGCGAGCAGTAAACTGACGAAGCCCCCACAGTACGAAAATGTTGGCGGCGAGCACCTCGAAGCTGCCATCAGAGCCATGAAGGACTTCGGCCGCGTTGTCGCCTGCGGTATGATCTCGCAATACAACCTCAAGCCTGACGAGCAATATCCGATCCGCAACCTCATGCAAGTCGTTGCCAAGCGCCTGACGATCCGCGGTTTCATCGTGGGCGATGAGAACATGGGTCCCAAATACTTTAAAGAGCATCAGAAGAACGTGCAGAAGTGGATGTCAGAGGGCACATTCAAAGCGTCGCAGAGCGTGACGCAAGGAATCGACAATGCAGCTGAGGGACTGTTGGGCCTGTTCCATGGCAAGAATTTCGGAAAGGCTGTCTTGGAGGTCAGCAAGCTGTAAGAGCCGTGCCTGGAGAGAGGTGCAGCCTCACCTTAACCATCCAACGCCGGCACGCAAGCTGTCCTAATTTGCCGTCTGAATGTCGTCAGAAGTACGACCGGCGCGCACAGGAAGTGTACGAGTGGGTTGAACGGCAACAGGGCTTGAGGGCGCGATACCTAGTTAGCAATGCGTGTGGGCCATGCCGTGAGAATGTCTGCATACTCAAGATTCCGTTTTCTCCGTTTCGACGTCATGGCTTCATGTCGTCTTCATGAACCAGTCACTGTTTGCAAAATCCTGAATGTTGTAGTTGAAGTCGTTGGTCAATATCTCGGCGCCCTGCTGGAAGTTCTGGGAAACCCCATCGGGGTTCATTGCATCTGCGCCGAGTGTCGCATCTCCGCCAGCAGGATATGGTACTCGAGGCATATTGAAAAAGTCAAATACGTCCAGGTACTCCAGCTCATTGGGTGCAGGAGTCCGAGCCGGAGTTACGGTGTTCGTCTTGCCGCCAAAATGCTGGCGCGGCTGTCGCGAGATCAGAAAGTCGAGATCATATGCCGTCCGCCGCATGTCCGCCAGTATTCTGACGGTCGAGGGAGTTTCGCGCATCCCGCTCGCTCCTAAGGGCGCCCGTTCAGATTCGGAGTACTCCTCGAGCACGCGTGACAGCAGCTTTGCGTAGCGCTCAGCGACTTTCCAATAGTAGCCCATCTCACGCAGCGTCTCAACAAGCGGATGGATCGCCGGGCTAACTTTGTGCTCTATGGTCGAGCCGCGGACGAGCAGTAGACGTGCGGCCACCCAGAGGCTGAAGGCAAAGGGAGGACCGAGCTTGTCTAGTAAGCCATTGCTGCGAACGTAAGCACCAAGAGCGCATATGTCTTCCACGGCCGTTTGGCATCGCTGACTGGCGCTGAACGACGGTGTGAAGATGGGCGACCTGGTCGTCGGGTATGCCGCTGAGGAGTGCAGACGGATGATGGCACTAACGCAGATTGTCAGCCTTCAGTGCGGATCAGCTTTGGGGGTCAATGGTGTAGCTCACAAATGGTACGTGACATGTAGCATTATCCATATGCAGTTTACGATCTTGTTGCCGCCATTAGGGCTGAATACTCGCGACATATTGCCATACTCGCTTGGCAGGCTGAACTTCCAGGCATTGATCTTGTTGTCAAGGCGTCGATATTCTTGCTGCCATTGCTCGACGTCTGACAGCGCGCCGATGTCGACTGGTCGTTTGAGGAAGCGATGGATCTGTGACAGGATACCAAGGATCTCGATATAGTAGCTGCGGACAAGATCAGCTCTAGTTATCGCCGACAGAGAGTCATTCTTACCCGAAAGATCCCATGTTCTCGGGCCTGTTCATCGAATAATCTGTACGCTCAGCCGTTTCAAACCATCTGGTATCTACTGCCTGATTGCGAGATAGCAGATCGTCCCGACAAGGTAGCTTTCGGTCAATCTCTCTATCATCGAGCGCAAACTCGAACGCAGTCGATATTGTGGCGTAACGATCCAGTATATACACCATCCAGAAAAGCCGTCGGCGGCTCTCGTCCTCGATAAACGACTTTGGCTCAGGTAGGACCATAGCCCTGAGCGTGTATATCGACGGATAGAGAGGCGCGACTGACGCTGAAGTCGTCTCAACGGCCAAGCCGAGTTGTACCACGCTTCGTGTGATCAGCGCGAGAAGATTCCAACCAGGCGGGCCATTGGATGTGCCAACGATGTCTAAAGCCAGGATAACAAGCGCCTGCAATGCCTTGACCGAGCTGTTCTCAAGCCCGTAGAGCAGGACTTTTTGCTTTGAGATGGAGTGATACCGTTCCCGTGCTTGCTCGCTCAGGCGGGCATCTGTCGAGAAGCGCAGCGTGGTTGCCACAATGGCATGTAGAAGGATCCTGTCTGCTTCCTCCAAGGCAGCCCCGCCGAAGAGGGAATCGAGGGTGCTCCGACGATGCAGTATGGGACACCAGGTATTGATGTGCTTGAAGTAGAGATCTGTTAATGCGTACAGCAGGTCGTAAGGAGGAAAGTCTTGGTCTTGTGATACGGAGTTTAGTGGGGCGTCCGGTAGAGCCATGGCTTGTTGCTGCATCCCGGCGATGTTTAGACTCGGAGACTCTACTGGAGGGTTGCTTGGAGCATAGACCTCGCTTGCCGCTGAGCCGGCTGCAGGCGCAAGCTGCTGGTGGTGCGTTTGCTGCGGTAGCTCGCCAGGGGCTGGTTGAGGCACAGCATCATACGTTACAGCGGCTTGGCCAGGCTGGAACGCACCTGGAGTCTGCAAGAACATGCCATTTCCAGCCTGAGATAGCTGCTGGTGCTGCGGTGGCGGCGGCGGTTGCTGACCCACAGGCGACTGGAGCGAAGCAGCCATGATCTGACCTCCCGGGAGTGCGTTGGCCAATTGCTGGATAACATGCTGCTGAGTCTGAAGCACGCTTTCGAGCTTGTCTGGAAGCAGATTAGCAGGTTCATCCAAATGCTTCGATTAAGCGTTTGCAGCTGTGAGCGGCGCACCCAAACGTGACTCGAGCTCACGACCATATCCGGCACGCAATCCAGGTTTCTTGCGCTCTTTATATTCGCAGTTCTGCCCATTACGAAGACACCAGCCGCATTGGGGCTGCCCACGATCGCACTTCACCTGCTCATGTCGTCAGCCCACAATCGCCTTGTTCGACCGCTCAGCAGCATGTGGAACGCAGGAGCCACAGCATGTCATCGGCAGGCTGCAGACATGGGACAGCACCGAGCAAGAAGCCGTAGCGCTACAAGGATACGAAAAACTCACCTTCCTTTCCTTGCATCGCTCACAGCTGACCGAGATAGGTCGCGAGGTTCGTTGGCGCTTACGCTTGCGATCGCCGTCGCCTTCATCTTCGTCGCTCCACACTTCTTCATCGTCGCGCTCAGCGCCGTTGCTTGGCGAAGAAGCAAGGCCGTCCTTTGGCGTGATGTGAACTTCGGACATGGTTGGTGGTGAGGTGGAGGGAGTGGTGGTCGCGGGCTGCTTTCTCCCGAAGTCGTCGTAGCTTTGCATGCCGAGGCCTGTGGGGCCGCGCCGACTTCACCCGTTGCCGCAGCAGGAGCTCAGCAACCTTTTCCGCAAACAGACGGCCGACGGATAAACATGCACCGAGCAAGAAGTCATCAGAGCTTGTACTTCTCCATGGAGATGTCTTCTTGCAAGCAACTCCAAGGCGCTCAGATTTGGTGGCCAGAGTCTGACCTTTGCTGCGCCATCTTGGAATTCCACATACGGCCTCTGGAGCTCGGACTAGAAGCATTAGATCATTGATTAGATCGTTGAAGACCATTCCACCATCATGGCGAACAATAAAGGCGGCGTCGCCCAATTTCCCAAGATTAAGGACATCAAGACGTTCATCATCCAGGGTGTTGGTTCTGGCGGCGACTATCACAATGTAAAGGGCGGTCATTGGTTGATCGACTCAAAGATCTCGACGCCGATGTCTGGCTACGACGCATACAGGAAGTCACGAACAACTTGGGGTATCAACGTTCTGGGCAGCTTTTGCGTCGAGATCGAAGCAACCGACGGCACGAAGGGCTTTGCCACCGGCTTTGGTGGGCCGCCAGCATGCTGGCTTGTTGCGGAGCACTTCAGGCGATTTTTGATCGGAGCAGGTGGGTTTTGGGCGATTCGATTCCAAATGACACCTTATTGACATATGCAGACCCACGCGACACGAACAATTTGTTCGAGATGATGTACCGGGCTTCAATGTTCTATGGGCGCAAAGGTCTGCCCGTGGCAGTCATCTCTGTGATCGACTTGGCTCTGTGGGACTTGCTTGGCAAGATCCGCAACGAGCCAGTTTACAGGATGATTGGAGGGACGACTCGCGAGCGGTTGCATTTCTACTGCACTGGACCTCAGCCCGCCACGGCACGAGACGCTGGCTTCACTGGAGCCAAGGTAGCATTACCTTACAGCCCCGGAGAAGGCCCCGAGGGTATGAAGAAGAATGTCGAGTATTTGCGACAGAAGCGTTCAGAGGTCGGGCCGGACTTTCCTCTTCGGGTGGACTGCTATATGAGCCTCAATGTTCCCTATACCATCGAATTAGTGGAGAAGTGCAAAGACCTCCATATCGACTGGTGGGAAGAATGCTTGTCTCCCGACGATTTCGACGGGCAAGCTCTGCTGAAGCGTGCGCATCCCACGGTCAAATTCACCACGGGCGAGCACGAATACTCTCGATATGGCTTTCGGAAGTTAATCGAAGGTCGTAACGTCGACATACTCCAGCCGGACGTGATGTGGGTTGGCGGTCTGACAGAATTGCTCAAGGTCTCAGCGATGGCGGCGGCGTATGACTTGCCAGTCGTACCCCACGCTTCCGGACCATACAGCTACCATTTTGTGGTCTCACAGGCCAACTGCCCGTTCCAGGAGTATCTCGCAAATTCACCGGACGGCCATACCGTGCTTCCGGTGTTTGGCAATCTGTTTACCAATGAGCCTATTCCCACGAAGGGCTTCTTGGACATCTCCGAGCTCGACAAGCCAGGTTTTGGCCTGGAGGTGAACCCATCGGCGCCGCTGATCGACGCTACGAGCATACTCAACCCAGCGCCTAGCAAGTCGCTGCCGGCCCCTCACAGCACAAGCAATGAGCAGAAAGTGAACGGCGAAGCATAGAGGGTTGACCATCAGGATGCTCCACGCCGCGAGGACATCAAGGACTGCTGCCTACGAGCGCACGACTTGCGCAAAGGTCCGAAGGGCACTCGCTTTGGGCCAGAGAGCGATATGCATAGGGTCCGTCACTCAAGGGAGAGCAATGGGGATTCTTTGGCGTCTTGAGTATCATGTACCCTAGCCGCGCACACGGGATCGGCAAAATGTAAATAATCGGTGTTCCGGACACCTGTCCGAGAGAGTATCTAGAACTTCGAAATCAGATGCGGTGGCGGTGTTCGGTTCGAACCTCGTATCCCATCTGTCACCTGCCTTAGAAGACTGGGGGAAGTTGAACGTGCGAAGCGTGCTGCCTTTCTCAGGCCTTCGTCCGATCGGACGCGAACGTGGTGTGACTGTCGTGACGTCCGCAAGCAGCATCTCGACGGTCCAGCTTGCCGGTCACGAAAGCGCCTGGTCTGACCGGATGAGGTGCCAATTTGGGTGGCGAGGCGCAGCACGGGCCGAGGTATTACAGTACGTCGGTGCGTACCATGAACGATCCCAACAGTCTCTCCGTTTCTTGCCTTTGTGCGGAAACAATGACAAACATGCTTACTGAGCATTCATCACAACGACTGTACATGCTCCTTCACTGCAACGGTCTCGCGATGCATTCATGCAGACACAACAGTCTACAGACTTGATCGTTACTGACGCCAACATCTTGTACGTCATGGTCCCTAGGCCAAGTTCAGCTGCGCAGCCGCATATCACCCTCCAGCAGCTCCAAGCGACTCTGCTGTCGGCGCGCCGGCATCCACACAGCCCAGGAGTCGCAACCTTCAGCCCGGCACAGCAGTCCGAGGGATGACAGGGGCGGCCTGCAGATGCAGTAGATCCTCGTGGCTGGCCAGGATGATGCAGTAATCCTCATCGCGGCTGGCGAATGTCACGCCTGCGATGCCGCCAACGGTTCAGGCGCCGGTTGCGATTGCGCACGACCGTCTGTCAGGCAGTAGAGCCAACACGGAGGGCCCGCCAAAGTTCCAGTAGCCTATTGGGACATGGTTGGTCGTCTGCCAATCTCAGATGCGCTACACTACTCAACGGGAGCCGGAACATCTGAACCCTGTTCCGGCCGAGTCTCCGACATGATTAGGCATTTAGGTATCAAACCTGTCATCATACTTACCGGCGAGTCTTCTAAGCAACCTTAATAAGCCACTAAGGATGACTCTGCCAGAGCCTTTGGGAAACCAACAGCCTTTCCGTATCCGGCACTTTGTTCCGACCCCGACGGTTTTGCACATGTCAGCCAACCTATAGTATGCTG
>DAHZQE010000152.1:0-8545 GCA_027409005.1 Ferrimicrobium sp.
ACTATGTCCTATTGAGAATGATCGGCGGCGCGACAATTGGAAGTATTCAACATTCCATGGTTGTTCGAGACATGTAATGGTTTGGTAGGGGCAGTCGAGTCAGAAGCGATAAATGAACTACTCTATTTCAAATCTCCTCAGACCTACACTCTCGGTTTCCTCCTAGTCAGTAACCTCCGGGCGGTCGTTGCTTTCATCACCGCCGCTGTCGTCGACAACTGTCCTATACAAGTGGCTATTACCGAAATATTGCCACCCTTCGCTTGAAACTCTTCAGGAGAAGCAATAGATCAAGCTGTGGAAGAAGCTTGTAGCTTTAGTGTACTGCGTTCTTCACGCTCCCAAATCTCAGATGCGGTATCAGCGGTGGACACCCTTTGGTATAAGTAGAAGCATTGGTGATGAGGAGTGGCTGGATGATGAGAGTGATCTACAGAGTCAACTACGTATTTTGCCGTAACGTCTTCAGGGATAACGGTCGGAGTAACTACGATGCTCGCACTTCCAATCATGAAAGGGTAAGCTGCAGCTGCTTTCGCTCTTGAATGGTTCAAGTCTAACGTAGGCAACTGGAAAGAGGCGCACATCGTGAATTGGTGCACCTGGTCGTGTCAGTTGTACGTATACAAAACCTAGTTACTGCTCTTCCGAGGAGTCTTGTACATCTTTCGCCACCTGACTTGTTTTCATTTTAACGTATTTTCTCAATCCTGCTAGCGGCCCTCTATACGTTGCATCGCAAGCTGGCGTTTCGATGTGCTGAAAGAGGGCGCTTACGAGTTCAAACCTAGAATCACAGACGAGGCAGTAATATCGGTAGTCTTTGTCGGATCGTCTCATGTAGTGTTGACTTTGAAAGCAATCCCTGGCCCATACATGGATCTCCTCTTCTGCTACGCCGCTTGTGCAGCGCCCAGCTTCGAGATGGATGAGGATGGCTGAATCCATGGCAAAATACCGATGACAACCGTAACATTGCTTGTTCAATCGTTGGTGACATTTCTCGTGCTAGATCCGAAGGTCAACTCCTCCTCGTAGTGCTTGCAAAGGGATCCATACCATCAAGAGCGCATTCGCATCCTGGAACTGATCCACGCAGACCGAGCACTCATGGTGGTATTGCGCTCGGTGCTGACGGAAATCCGAGGCGACCGTGCCACAGTCATAGCAGTACGAATGTTTTCCACTGAGATGCGATTCTAGACTGTCCTCGTCTTCCAGGTCAATGTCGCAGATGTGGCATACCCAGTGTCGCGACGAGTTCGTTATATGGTTATGCTTTGCCGTAATGTGGACAAAGAGTCGCTTGCATCGACCACAAAACTGTCCGCGATGCTGCTTAGCCTCGCGACAATGGTGCAGCAGGCTGTTCTCGGATGTGAAATCACGATTGTCGCAGGAGTTACAAACATAGATTTGCTCTGATGGATCGCATATGATGAGGTTCTCCCGGACCATGATTGTTGCGCAAACATAGCAGGATCAAGTCTTCGATGGCAAAAGGTGAGGACAGGGTGAAGGGGGATGTTCTAGGCAAGCGACGGATACGAGGACGTATTGGAACCGCTTCAGGCGAGCTGATCCGTGCAAGTGGTCTGCAGTGCCTTAAAACCTAACTTGCCGTCAGCTGCATTGGCTTGATACAGATGACATTCATCAGACTCTTGATTGGCTATTACATCTGCAAACCATCTGTTCCCAGCTCTACAAGCGACAATAGCCCTGTGATTGCAGGAGAGACGATCCTATGTGTGTTGTGCAACGCCTCATTTGTTAGAAGCACTGCAACTCGTGAGCTCAGGCTCGCATGAGTCCGCCGTCGTCACGCGCCAATGTCGCTCGCTGATTAGGAGTGTGCGACCGGTGAAGTTATCAACTAATCAGTACCCTCCACGAGGCCAGACACATGTAAGTCAAGCGAGCACGCACCTCACGTCGCGCGTATACTTTCTTGTCTTCCTGGAGTGCAGCCGAAGGGGATTGCTGGCTCACATGTCCGTGACAGAAGATCCCGTGGGATGTACTGAGGTAGAAAAAACATACAGGAAGTGATGCGCGTGTGTCATAGACGGGATGTTGCTGTTTGTAGTCGGCGGGGTAGTGATTATACTTCCTCTATGATGCGTGCGTACACCCATATCTATGAGGCCATGATCATCGCGAAGCTTTGGCGACTGAATACACACGCGTGACCGCACGCACACGCAATGCAGAAGACGTTCCACATCCAAGACTGTCCGAGTGTGGAAGCGATGTCATCCGACGCCCCATTACTGTGGAAGTCAGATCCCTCGTCACGAGGTTCAACAGCACGCAAACCTAAAACAACTTTCAACCGAACGATCCAAACACGGCCTCGGTTGAGACAGGCCGGGCCACCATCAACCTAAGCCAAGCAGAGCTCAACCGAACCGCCTTTGCCGCGCCCATGAATAGCGGCGAAGCGTCGTGCATTCCAGGCAGTCGTGATAAGGAAACAACCCAGCACCTTCCGCCCGTTCCCCGCCCGCCCGTCCGCCCGTTCAATCGCCCGTTTGCCCGCTCGCCCGCCCGCCTCAGCCCGCCGACCATCAGACTCTCCTCGTCTCGCCGTCCGTGCCAAGTGTAGGGTCGCAACCTTGCTGGACACGTGACTGTGGAGTGGGCTAGTCTGTTTTGGTCGGGTTAGTTGGCTTGGTGTGACTCACTGTGGCTCACCGTGGCTTACTGTGGCTGGGCGAGACACACGCGGACACACGGGCGGGCGCTGATGTTGATTACCGGTGGATGGACATCACCCACCTGGCTGGATGGTCGGATGGAGCGGGCTCTCTCCTGCTACGGCAGCCCACAAAGTCAGGTCACGTGCCATTACGGCTCGTCATTGGCTTCACTCGCCGCAAAAGCATCCGCGGGTCGTCGTAGGTGCGAATTGCTGGAAGATGCATCTAGGTCTCAGCTGCACGTCGTCACCGTCGCCGCGAGCCGGTAGAGCGTACAGTCAGCAGATGGGTTCTCAACTCCGGGTTGGAGCGGGAGATAGAGTGGAGTGAGAGTCGCAGTTGATGTGGAAGCTGTAGTGGGAGTGGGAATTGGCGTTGCAGCCGGAGTGGAAATCGGTTCATCAGCATGAGATGCGGCAACAGCGTCCGGCACATTGCAGTTGTGTGCGGTACGCATTCAGCCGAATACGTCACGCCAAAACGTTTTCGCCGATCAGGAAGGATCATGATGGAATGGAGGGAAAGAGCGGAACGGCAGGAAAGGGCGAGTCGATACGACGGAAAGAACGACGGGATTGCACCGGGCAGGAGCATGTGGCAAAGAAGCAGGGGGCGGTGAGATCGGGCAGGAGCTTCCTGACCCGCTTCGTCCCACGACACCACTCACCGGGCAGGCGCCGCATCGGATGGAAGCGTGCAGGCGGACAACAGTGTTGCATCGGCATCCCCCGGCCATCCATCCGTCCGCTCGGCGTAGGGTCGCAACCTTGCCGATGGACGATGGTGGCCGGAGCAAGGCGGCGGTGTCGGCGCAGCGTGTCTCGTCTTCGCTGGATGTCTTGCTCGCGCGGTGTCTCGCCCTGTCCTTCATCTGTCTCCGAGGCACGGCAAGGCGCATATATAGCATCCATCAGTGCAGCGTACAAGCCAATCTCCCGGCGACGGGCCACCATCCCATCAATTCCCCTCCTCCATCCCCGCCCGTCCGCCCGCTGGCCAACGTAGCAACATACGCAGCCTTCTCCCTCCTCGTCCTCCTCCTCCTCCTATCCCGCCGCCATCCACTCACCATTCCCCTCTCCCGTCCACCCTCCCTAACAAATCTACCACAATGCACCCTTCCCCCTGTGCCACCCCATTCTCCCACCCCTCCTCTGCCTCCACCACTACCACCACCTTCCAACGCCGCCGGGAAGCCATGGGCGGCGGGGCGAGCGTGGAAAAAATTCGCGTCCGGAAATGGGACACCATCTCCCAACGTGGCGGAGCGAGGAAACACCGCCCTAGTAAAAAGATCCATCACGACCATGACGACTGGGAAGGCAAAACCAAAATCCTCCGGCAACGCGACTGTGGCAATCGAGAGGCAGGAATCAGGCCGCAACGCCAAGGACGGGGCGGAACGCAGATCGTTTCGTCATCTGCAGCAGCAGTGTCTGGGGTTTTGACGCGGGGGGCTTGGGGGTTGATTGGGGTTACGAGGAAGGCGGTGGGGACGGGGCGGGAAGGTCGAGAGATATTGGGGATTGAGCGCGAGAGGGTGGAGGTGGGAGATAATGGGAGTGGCGAGAGGGTTGGCACGCCACTGCAATATACACAAGACCGAAAAGACCGGGCAATTGACAGTGCGCCAGGCTTGAGCAGGTCGACGAGAAGAATTACACCGCCGACGATGTCTATCGCCCGAGAATGCGAAAAAGACCATCCGACCCTCTGTCAAGGATCTTGTCACCGAATCCAAGCGTTCTTCACCACCGTCATCGTTGCCCAACTTTCCAACCCTACCAACGCTCTTAACATCATCGCCCGCCCGGTCTTGAATTCCAAAACTACCGGATCTGAGCCAGCCAGCACCCTCCAAATCAACGAAAGCGCAATGCACTGTACCAACAGCAGACATGAAACTATCTATACGATGGATCAGATAGCGAGACGATACTGGTCAGGCTGGGCTCAGACATGGAAGACACATCGACAGTGGCAATACAATCGTACCCATGGAACACTAGTGTTTCAGCTCACATCATTCGCATACGTAAAGTCAGTCCACCGCCGAAGCTCTCTCCCTCTTTCACTGATTGGCAAGCAACCAACCAAGCACTTCGGCTTCGCGCATACAGTAGACATCCTCCGAAGCAATAAGATCAGTCTCGTAGCCGAGCTTGAACACAACCATACCCGGGCCGAAGTTCGCAACATATTTGAGGAACTGTCTCTTATTACTTGCTGCCATGAACGGACTTGAGCGGAAGCCAAATGTGTTTTTGTACTCCAACCACCGACAGCTCCGGCCACATATTGTAATTGCACCAGAGAAGAGAGCGTCCGGCGTTGCCCTGACAACATCAAGATGGCCGTTCTCGATTGCTGTCCGAATCCGTGCCTTCTGTTGGTGCTCACGAAGTAGTCCGGTGTCAAGCCTAGCTAGTACGTCAATGAACGACGCTTCCGCACTTTGAGCGTTCCTAGCCTTCTCCGCCTCTTTCAGTCTGCGCCTTTCGACTCCTTCGAGGCTATTATGTGGGGCATTCAAGCGAACGGCTGCTTCGATGATGGCCGCAACGATGTTCTCATCCAGCCCTGTCTTTATTTCTGCGATGATCATTTCTGGCGTTGGGTCATTCAGGCGGTAGCGGCACGCTGCCTTGAAGACTGGTTTGACCAAAGATCCCGGTATCCCACAATAAATCGCCGACGCCGATGGAATGGAAAGCTGCAAGCCTCCGAGTTGATTGTTCAAGGACTTTGAAGTGCTTCTTGCGCCTGTCGACTCTTCTTTTGGTGTCTTACGGTGAGTCAAAAAGTCATGTTTTTGCCATTGGCGAGCACTTTCGAATCCACGTTGACAGATGGTGCATTTCGCGTGCCGAGAAGCTGTCTGGATGTGTTGATTAAGTGCGTTCACGTCTCCGAATCGTCGGTTGCAGCTTGAACAATATGGCATTCTGGCTGGAGGATGCGTGATTACCAGAGGCCCGCAAGGATAAAAACAAAGGCGAGAGATCCTCTACTATCCGCTGGATTAAATAATACTCCATGCCGTGCACTCTTCCTGGAGCTCTGCAGATTGTATCTTTATCAATGTAGTGTACCTCAAGCTCCAATCTCGGTAACAAATGTGGTGTCTACACTGCTGTAGGCGCACGCACAAGAATTTGGTCATATCACTATTCACTCCCTTAATTAGGCTCAGTAATGCAGAAAGACCATTTCACCATCCCGGGAGATCCACAGCAAGTCGTTCCACCTTCCTCTGCTGATGTTCTCTGGGCTAAGCAGCATCATGTTTGGCTCCAAGAGGCCACTCTACATTATGCAGTCAAGAGCTGTAGAAGTCGTGAACATGCTGACTACGATTCTTAGATGCTCCAAGCCAGGAGCCACTTGGGTGAGGGTCGATTTTCAAGCTTCACGCATCCCCTAATGTAATTTCAAGCAGCTATGTATGGACAGCTGCACTTTCGTTCGGCGAAAGTGACGGTGATGGAGTAGGCACGAGATTCTACGAGTTTTGACGGAGGGGTTGAAGCAGTGTCCGTCCGATTCATTTCTTATGAAAATCCGGTAGTTGAGTCGAACAGCTGCGGGACCGAGGATCTTCCAGGAGTGAGGTCCGACATCAAGTCACGCCGCACCTGTTCCGACATACGTCTTATAAGCTTAACAGTAGTGCGATCCGTCGCTCCGTCTTGCCGTATCAAACCCCGCGGTACCGCCCACTTCATCCATAAGTTGCCATGATAACGACCGATCATGGCGGTAGACCCGTGGCAATCAAAGTACAACTTGCAGCAGTAGCAAGATGGCTTACTGCACCCAATGTAACAGTCCCCCTTCGCGAACAATCGTCCTTTCGAGTGGAAATGCTCGAGCATCACGACCTCCGCATGCAGAAGGAGTTCCAGTCTCTCCGGCAAATAGTCCGCGGCCTCAGCGATGCTTTCTAGCATTTCCGTGATGATCGAATGCCCACGGTAGTTCGGCAGGGCTTCGTTCAAAGCTTCCTCGAGGCCAGGAGGAAGTACATGGATAGTTTGCTTCCCTATCGATGGTCTTGCTGCAATGGCGATGTCACAAGATCGTAAGATATCGCGGAATGGCTGACTCAAAGATACGACCCTATGCATGGTAGCATGCCATGCGCCTAGCCTCCCGATGTGATGCCTTGCCCGATAGAGATTAAGATCCTCTAATGGACAATCTGCCGTCAGGACAGCCCTATTTCGAGTCTCGGCAAGAAACGCATAAGCTTCCTGACATATTCGAAAGTGATCAGGTCCATGCCGTAAAATATCCTTGCCTGCACTAACGACGAAGGATACTGGGTATCAATCAGTCGGGATGATACTTCCCTCGGTGTTGTATTTGCCTACCGTTTGCGCTTTCGTTCGTCTCTCGGCTGGAGATCTTGGATTCGAGCTTCACAAGAGCGTCGCGCAGCCTGTTCGCGTAGTTATGGACTCGCTGACAGCTTCTAGCAATGGTAGCCTTGAGGGTAGCTTCGACTTGATCGGCTTTCAGAGTCTCGCTGTCGTTTCCCGCCGCCAGCTGTACAATCTCCCTTAAGTGGCGTTTGGTGCTCTCTATGCTTCCCCCATTCATGGCTAACCACATAACGTGACGACTGGCCTTTTGTTCTACCGCAATGGACGTCGTAGTCACTCCCGCTCGCCGATAATCGCACAAGAAACATAGATCGTCCAGAAGCTTTTGCCAAGATGATCTGCTGCCTGTAGAATGCCAATGGTACTGTCGATGTTCGTTTGCTTTGATCTTGCTAATCTCTTGACGTTGTATAAGGCTTCGTATCTGCAAATCGTTGTAAAGGTCGCTTAGGACATCGTTTGGATCCTGACTGAGCATCTTGGTGCACTCGCGAAGTTAGGTATGGACGTCCGATGTCTCACTGGATGCAGATCAAACGGAAGGAGTGTCCAGATGAGCTCAAAATGTGGACGGCACACCCTGCATTGACAGCTACCCTCGCCTCAGTAAGATTCTGCACAATTTTCACACAAATCATAAGTTTTCCGAGACAGGGGAAGTAGAGGGTGCAGATTTCAGCATGCGATCGTGACAATGAATTTAAGATGTCTGTCTATATTGCTATTCCAAGAGATCCACATGCATTCTGTGAAGCTTTATGTTTGGCTTCCCTCGTGTTGCGTGCAGTCGATTGGAACTCTTTGCCATTCACTATTGCCACTGCGCGCCACAGCATGGGGGACATGGATAGATGCTTGGTCGTCCATCTCACATCGGACTTAGTGCGATCACCATACTCTTTCAGGGCTGTGGTGAACCGAGGGAGCTCTGTTGGGGAAACATCGTCGGCTTCTATAGAAATAGCAGTTCTCCCTGCGAGCGAGTTATGAACCTGCGTCGCTGACTGATGTGTTTTTGAATTGATGGAGTTTTCAAGGCCTTCCTGAACGGTCAGAGTAAGATTTTGATTGGCTTCTGCACCACCGTGAAGAGATGCGTCAGCGAGCCGTATGACGAATGCGTGCAAAGCGCCGGAACCTCTATGCGTCGACGGGAGAGATATTTGGCCGTGCGATGGCGGAAGTCTGTCCAGCATGTCACGACACGGATAGCTTGCATAAGCTTCCATCAGGATCGCCTCGTCGAGAGTCAGTACAGGCTCTAGGGAAGTGTGATGATGGCATTACGTCTAACTCATCACTCGTCTCAACAGTCGGATTTTGGCTGTACACTTGCATCGCCAGCATCTGTTCAAGCAGCTTCTTGCCAAGCCAGTACATCTTCGATGCTGTACGACCGCCCTTGCGATTGTCGTACAGGGATTCGAAGTCAGAATCGTCGAGTGGACCTTGCCACGG
>DAHZQE010000173.1:0-1776 GCA_027409005.1 Ferrimicrobium sp.
AGACGTGAATTAAACGAGCGCAAGCGCTTTTTCGCCATGACGACTTGTTCGCGAGCGTCTACTTCGTTGTTGGCGACCTGTCGTTAGCTTCATTTGGCGCTCGTTCTACTCAAGTTATCTGTGTGTCCCCGTCTGATTACCGCCTATGAGACCACGGCGATCTCGAGATGCTTGCACCGTGTCTGCGGAGATTGGCGACACGACCGGGAGGCACCCTCGAGCTTCCAGTGTCATCGTGCTGATAGAGTTGGTTCCCAATCGGCTCTATGTGTAGGCATCTCTGTAAGTCGGTCAAGTAAGCAGGATCGGTCAAGTAAGCAGGATCGTAGAAGAGTCGATCGAGCCAAGACGCCTACTTATAGCCCTACGAACGCAACCAGCTCCTCGATGTTCATTCCGATTCACGACCCTGAAGCTGCCCTAGTGCTCTATCGCGATGTACTCGGTCTTGATGCGAGTGTTGGTGGCTTTGACTGAGTTACCGTCGGCGCTCCTGGTCAAGACGTTGGGATTGTTCTGTTTCAACCTCACGGAGGTCGCTCGCAGGCCGAGGGGGATGCTCTTCTGGCTCTGGTGACACAAGGATTGCTAC
The DNA here is from genome assembly GCA_027409005.1 of Ferrimicrobium sp. GTDB lineage: Bacteria > Actinomycetota > Acidimicrobiia > Acidimicrobiales > Acidimicrobiaceae > Ferrimicrobium. Next base: position 593 of record DAHZQE010000173.1, read on the forward strand.
AGGCGGCGATCTTCAACCCTGACGACCTGGACGCGACTTTTGAGAGCATCAAGGCATCGGGCGCTGAGGTTCTTGTGGAGCCTACCTCACAACCCTGGGGTGTGCAAGACTGCGCCTTTCGCAATCCATCGGACAACCTTGTTCAGATCGCGCAGGCCTGACTCTCGAATCGGGCGACCAAGCGCTTGGCTGCTGCTTCAAATAGTTGGAGATGGCAGTCTCTGGAGTAACCGCAACCTGGCCCGGATGGAGCTGAAGGTTGTCGGATGGTCGAGGTGATAACGGTGTGACTTCCGAGTGCCCGACGGGCAAGACCCGTTTGGTGACTGCCCTGCGCGGATGCCCATGTCCTGCTGGCGCGGTTGGAGATGGTAGGCATCAAGAGCTGGCGGAGTCGGGATTGATCGTGGATTCAGGGCATTTTGACGAGACCGGAGGTGACCTATTGATCGCTAGCATTGGCCCATGTCCGATGTTTTGTATCACTATCAGCGAGTGAGCGAGGGTTTCGGGTCTCGCCTCCTAGCTCTCAAGCCTGGGCAGCTATCGCTTCCCACGCCGTGTTCTGATTGGGATGTTCGAAATCTAGTTGTCCATGTCATTGATACCCACTGGCGAGTAGCGAGTATGCCGGAGCGAGAAGCAGACCCAGCTGGTGATCTCATGAGCCAGTGGTCCGACGCTACTGCTGCCGTGCAGACGGCACTTGCTGACCCCGAGACCTCGGCGACGCTTGTTGGCGGTATGTTTGGTGAACGCTCGTTTGCGTCGTTGGTGGATAGTCTTTTATCTGCCGATACCCTCTTTCATACCTGGGACTTGGCTCGGGCCACTAGTCAGGGCGAGGAGTTGGACAAGGAGGCGGTGACTCGAGCGTTAGCGTACCTAACCCCACTCGATGAAGCCATCCGTCGACCAGGCGGCTTTGGACCAAAGATCGATTCGGCGCCTGGTGCAGACATTCAAACTCGCTTTCTCAATTTTGGCGGTAGGGCCGTCTAGACGAGATCGGCAAGGCTCAGTCTCAAGGTTGTCGGAGAGGTAACACCTTATTGTCTGGGACAGACAAGCATCGCTTGACGTTGCATCCGGACGGACGAGATATCTGCTTATCTGCACTCGGCTTGAATGATCGATGGCGAGAAGGATCTTTGTCGGTGGCCTTGGGTCCAGACCTTGCGCTC
>DAHZQE010000176.1:0-6262 GCA_027409005.1 Ferrimicrobium sp.
GGTCGAGGTAACTCGCCAGGATCTGCCGGCTGCACGTTTGATTGCTGTACCTGGTTGCTATGTGACCGCTGCGAGCTTAGGCCTGTGGCCTTTGGTGGCACGATCCTTCATCAGTGATGATCTGGTTATCGTCGATGGGTATTCTGGTGTCTCTGGTGCTGGGAAAAGTCCGAAGGCATCAACTCATTTTGTGAGTGTTAATGAGAACCTGTCTGCCTATGGCCTGCTCGATCATCGTCACACCGGCGAGATGGAGATGAATCTTGGAAGAAGAGTGCTGTTTACTCCCCACCTCGCCCCCATTAGCCGAGGCATTCTAGCCACCTCCTATGCGCTACCTGATCAGGTGAAGACGCCGATTATGGGCGATGAGTTGTTGGAACTCTATCGTGGGGTCTATGCCGACTCACCTTTCGTTCGCGTGACCGAGCAACCGCCGGGAACCCGACAGGTACAGGGAACTAACTTTGTCGCCATCCATCCGGTCTATGACCCACGAACGAACCGGTATGTCGTCATCTCCGCGATCGATAACCTTGTCAAGGGAGCAGCTGGACAGGCGATTCAGGCGTTGAACGTCTCCCAGGGATGGCCTGAGGAACTTGGACTTGATCAGATTGGAGTTTGGCCATGAGCGTGACCTTCCCGGAGGGGATTCGGGCTGCAGGTGTGGGTGCTGGAATCAAGGAGGGTGGGGCTCTCGACCTCTCCTTCGTTGGCTTCACCGATGGAATGGCTCACATCGGCGCTGCGGTCTTTACCCAAAGTGGAGCTGCTGCTGCACCAGTGCTTGTATCGCGTGCCCATCTCGATCAGACGAAGGGTCGACTGCGAGGAGTGCTCCTGTCGTCTGGGAATGCGAATGCGCTCACCGGGGATGCTGGACAGCAGGCGGCAGAGCTCATGGCCGCAGCCTGTGCGGAGCATCTCGGTGGCGAAGAACACGAGTATTTAGTCTGTTCGACCGGGTTGATAGGGATCCCGTTTCCGGCCGACCGAATTCGACCCGGAGTTGAGCTCATAGCAGAAGAGATGGGAACCGACCCGCGTGCGGGAGAGCGAGCTGCTCACGCCATTCGTACAACCGACACGTTTGCAAAACAGGCTGAGGTGGCTGGGATAGGTTTCCGGGTGGGAGGCATGGCTAAAGGGGCTGCTATGATCGCGCCGAACATGGCGACCATGTTGTGCGTGCTCACCACAGACGCTACGGTCTCACCTGAACGGGCACAGAGTGCTCTTGGTTGGGTAGTCGATCAGACCTTTAACCGGATCACCATCGATGGATGTACCTCAACCAATGATACCGTCGTCTTGCTAGCCTCCGAGGTGGGTGCCGAGCCCGGGCCAGATTTCGAGGAACGACTCCTCGAGGTGGCTGCCAAGCTGGCGTACTCTATAGTCTCCGACGCTGAAGGCGGGAGTCGAGTCGGCAGGATTCGGGTAGTTGGGGGTGCGAGCGTGGCTGAAGCCGAGCTCGCCGCTAGAGGTGTCGCCAGCTCTCTGCTGGTGAAGTGCTCGCTGCTTGGAGGAGACCCGTACTGGGGCCGCGTCTTGGCTGAGGTTGGAGCTGCTCTTCCTGGGGTTGATATCTCCTCGGTCTCGGTCTCCTATCAAGGGGTCAAGGTGTGTGAGGGCGGAGTGGAGTCGGCCTCCCGTCTGAGTTTGGCCGATCGTCGTCGTCTCGATCATCGAATGGGGGAGCGTGAGATCGTGGTCGAGATCGATCTTGGTCAGGGTCAGGACACGGTTGAGGTGTTGACATCCGATATCGGCCACGGTTACCTAGAGGAGAATCGAGGGACTTCGTGATTACCTCGGACCCACATCTGCGGGCGCGCACATTGGTTGAGGCGCTTCCCTATATCCGCCGGTTTCATGATGAGATTATCGTGATTAAATACGGAGGAAATGTGCTGAGCGATGCCGGTAGTTCGCTCACCGAGCTCGCTGAGGACGTTGCCCTCATGCGCTCAGTTGGTATGCGGCCGGTCATCGTGCATGGCGGAGGGCCTCAGATCGATGATCTCGCCGACCGACTCGGTCTCGTCCCCTCTTTTGTCGATGGGCTGCGGGTGACCGATGCCGCGATGCTCGAAGTGGTTCGGATGGCGTTACTTGGGGCCGTGAACCCAGCCATCGTTACAGCACTAGGGTGCCAAGGTGCCGCGGCGGTAGGGCTCTCTGGAGCCGATAGCTCGTTGGCTATGGCGTCTCGGATCTCGGCTGATCTCGGTTTTGTGGGAAGTATAAACAGGGTACAAACTGGAGTGGTCGCAGAGCTCGTCCAGGCAGGGGTGATTCCGGTGGTGGCGAGTCTTGGGGTTGAGACCGGTGGACAACTCCTCAACGTCAATGCCGACTCCTTCGCCTCTGCACTGGCAGTGGCTCTTGGGGCGGCCAAGTTAATCTTTCTCACCAACATCTCTGGCCTGTTGGCCGAGATCGACGACCCGGACTCGCTGATAGCGCAGGCAGCAGTCGACCAGGTCCAGGGCCTAATAGATAACGGCAAGATCCGTGGGGGCATGATACCCAAGGTGACGGCTGCGCTCGATGCATCGATGGGTGGTGTGGAAAGGGTCCATCTGATCGACGGGACGGTTCCTCACTCGCTATTGTTGGAGTTACTCACCGACGAGGGGGTCGGCACGATGATCGTAGGAGGTTCTCGATGACTGGTAGATTGCTAGAGCTCTATGGGACACCGATGGCAAATATAGTCAGAGGGGAGGGTGCCTGGCTGTTTGATGATCAAGGTCGTCGCTATCTCGATTTTCTCTCGGGTATCGCGGTCACCTCGCTCGGTCATAGCAACCCCTCCATTCAAGAGGCACTCGTTGACCAGCTCTCTAGGGTTCTTCACACCTCGAACTTCTTTACCACGCCGGCCGGACTCCAGGCGGCAGCCAAGATCGGCGAGATTGCACCGTTCGAGGATGCGGCTGTCTTCTTCTGCAACTCTGGTGCCGAAGCCATCGAGGCTGCGCTCAAGCTTCTAAGGCGTGCTCGCCCGGATCGACCGAAGGTGGTGGTGCTAGCGGGATCGTTCCACGGACGCACCTTTGGTGCCCTGTCGGCCACCATGCAGCCAAAGAAGCAGGAGCCGTTTAAGCCGTTGCTCTCAGGGTTCATCGAGGTTCCCTTGAACGATGTCGGTTCCCTCAGTCGAGCCCTTGATGATCCGGATGTTGGCGCGGTCCTGTTCGAGCCGATCCTTGGTGAGGCGGGGGTATACCCACTCGATGATGGTTTCGCTGAGGTGCTGATACAGGCGCAGCGAGATCGCGGAGTGTTGCTGGTGGCAGATGAGATCCAGACTGGCTTATGCCGAACTGGAGAGTGGCTCGGGGTCTCTCACTATGGCATTGTGCCCGATGCATTTACGTTGGCCAAGGCGCTTGGCAACGGCATTCCGATAGGGGCACTAGTGGTTAAGCCGGAGGTCGGAGCCACTCTACAGCCTGGAGATCATGGATCTACCTTTGGGGGCAACCCGGTCGCAACCACGGCTGCGGTTGCGGTGATCGAATTTATGCAGCGCTCGGATATTGCAGAACGTGTTCGCCATCTAGCCAGTGTTGCGTTTCCGCTGCTCAAACCACTCGCTGGTGTGACAAGGGTCGAGGGTCGAGGATTGATGTTCGGGCTACAGCTCGAGGCTCCAGTCGCCCAAGAGGTTGTGAATCGGGCGCTGGCATCGGGTCTGATCATCAATGCCCCCAAAACGGATCGCTTGAGGCTGCTGCCACCTCTGATCATCTCGGAGCCAGAATTACGACAGGGCTGCGAGATACTCGGAAGCGTTCTCGAGGAGGTAATGGGATGATCATCGACGACATCGATGCGCTCTCGGTGGAGCAGATTCTCTGGCTCCTTCATCCTCCTGGTGAGGGTATCCTCCCGGTAAAGAGTTGGGACCCTGAGTCGACGAATCCAACGACCACGCTTGGTTCGCGAGTTGAGCCAACTGCATGCACTGACTCGCCGGCAACCGGCCTAGGGAGAGCACACCCGGATCGTATGGAGTCGGGCGAGCTGATGCCGAAGACGGGAGAGACTCCAGTCCCCAAGGGTGATCGTGATCTTGAGAGTTCAACCCAGGCACTGGAAGATCCAGACCGAGCTGTGAATGCCTTCTTAGGCTCGGACCGATTTATAGGTGCGACGATGGCAGGAGTCTTTGAACATCCTTCGCTTCGGACTCGTTCGGCCTTTGCTGGTGCTGCTTATGCGGTAGGCGCCTTGCCTGTCTTTTTCGTCGGCGATGAGATAGGGATCGATAGCCGCGAGACCGCTGAGGACATCGCCCACCTGCTCTGCGAGCATCACCAGCTCATCGGGGCTCGTCTTCAACATCATGAGACCTTCCGTCGGATGGCCGAGGTCGCCTTGGAGTATCGGCGTCCGCTCATAAACCTGCTCACTGATTGGGCGCACCCCACACAAGCCATCGCTGACGTGATCACGATTGTCGAGCGACTCAAGATCGATCTTCGAGAGCCGATTCCCAACCTTCGAATCGCCTACCTAGGTGACGCAAACAACGTGGCACGATCGCTCGTGAAGGCCGCGACTGCCATCGGGTGGGATGTCACTGTAGCCGCTCCCGCCGGTCACCAGTTTGGTGTCGATGACCTCGCGAGTTTTGAGACCTTTAGAAGGCTCTGCAAATCTGAGGCACGGGTAGAGCTCACAGATGACCCGAGCGCCGCGGTGCGCGAGGCACAGGTTCTATACACCGATGTCTGGGTCTCGATGGGAGCAGACGGATATGGTGCTAACGGAGCAGTCGACGAGTTTCGTGGCTTTGCGATCGACGAGAAGCTGTTGCTGAGCGCTCCAGAGGACGCGTTCGTAATGCACTGTCTTCCTGCCCATCGTGGAATGGAGATCGCTGCTTCGGTGATTGATTCTGAGCGCTCAGCGGTCTGGGCACAGGCAAAAAACCGATTGGTGGCTATGGAACGACTGTTCCGGCTTATCAGTGAGGAGGACTAATGGCAAAGAATCAGCGTCAGTATCGGATCGCCAAGCTGATCAGCCAAGCTCCAATCTCGGCACAGCAACAGTTGGTGGACATGTTGGCCGAAGAGGGGATAACGGCTACCCAAGCTACCGTATCGCGAGATTTGGACGAACTTGGTGCGATCAAAGTTAAGGGTCCGGGAGGGGCGAGCATCTACGCTATCCCTGACCTACCCAGGGATCAGATCAGTACCGAGGGGTACCTCAAGCGAGTTTTGGGAGAGTGGGTCGTCGAGGTCGTCAACTCCGGTGATCTGGTCATGTTAAAGACCCCACCGGGCTGCGCTCATGTCGTCGCATCCGCCCTCGATCGGACACGACCAGACGGTGTGCTCGGCACGGTAGCCGGTGATGACACGGTGCTGATCCTCGCCGACCAACCCATGGGCGGGGCTCACCTTGCCAAGCTGATGCGTGACGTTGCAGGTCTGCCGAGTTGACTCGGCTCTGAGTCCATCGGAGACGGATATTTGATGACCGGATAGGAAGAGAAGGCGCTGTAGCGCGGTGCCTGTCCGGCAATTCTCCGGTGCCCGAGTCGCCGCCGAGTATTGGGCGTTGACATTCAGGATCGTGCTAGCTGGGTTGAGACGCTAGTGGAGGAGAGGAGTCAGCTAGTGGTTGGTTGTTCGATTAGCTGGAGATAGATGGGTTACCTGCAGCCTTAGCGATCCGCTCGGGTAGGTATTAGGCTCGCTGAGACGGGAGGCGTCGGCTAAACCAATTGGTGTCGCCCCGTCGGCTCTAGAGGTTATAGAGAGTGTTCACCGGTGGACAGGCACTAGGTGTGACCGATAAGTTTTGGTTTGATCTTACAACGAGGAGATGTGATGGCAAAGACAGTAGTGCTCGCCTATTCGGGGGGGCTTGACACCTCGGTGGCGCTGAAGTGGCTCCAGGTAGAGAAGGGGTACGAGGTGATCGCGTGCTCGGTCGACGTTGGCCAGCAAGAGGACCTCACTGAGGTGCGGGCTCGCGCACTAGCGACTGGGGCCAAGATAGCTGAGGTCGTCGAGGTGCAAGAGGAGTTCGCCAATGAGTTCATCGCTCGTGCCATACGCGCTGGAGCGCTCTATGAGAACCGCTACCCACTCGTCTCCTCGCTCTCTCGCCCGATCATCTCAAAGCACCTGGTCGAGGTGGCGCGTCGCTATGGCGCGGACGCTGTCGCTCACGGCTGTACCGGCAAAGGCCGAACGAGTCCGAAGCGAAGGATGTTCAAAGACTCCTGCCA
>DAHZQE010000187.1:0-3947 GCA_027409005.1 Ferrimicrobium sp.
AAGCGAGTAAGTTTATCGTTGGCACCCTCGGTGAGTTTCTCCTTGGCCATATTCAGGAGTCGCCGGATGCGATAGAGTGGATCCCCACCCCTGCCTCTGTGACCAAGGATGCTCTGTTGTACTCGTCTTCTCGTCTCATCAAGACGAGTGTTGGCGATTCTAATGACGTGAAATGAATCGGCGTCTAACTACCAGACAAGCAACATCCTGTCATTTGCATGTCGATCCAGTTGCATCGAGCCAACGCAATTCACTCAGTTGAGTATCCGCTCAACCTGCATAATCCACGGGAGCCTTAGGCAACAGCCGTATCGACAGTGCGCCAACCGGCCTTCGGTCGCGCCAAGAGACAGCGACATCAATCCCTTGCAATCCAGGGGATCGTAACAGCTCCTGCCCCTCCTCGGGCAACTCGTCCACCAGAACCAGCTTCGTCAGTCGTGCCCTAGGTGCATTTGGTCGCTGTTCATTAAACAGGAGTCCAAATATATTCAGGATCTCATGTACGTTTGCGATCATTGTGTCAGTGAGTTCGCCACTAGCCTTTGACTCCTCGATCACTCCTGCGGGAATCAGCGACAGCCGCGCTCCACAATAGAGCGCAAAGGAGAAATCCACCTGGATCAGAGACCGTAGGACGTCATTTTGATCACAGTAGAGGCCGGCAAGATAGAACTCAGGAAGCGGGCTTCCCTTGCGGTAGCGGTCCGCCAGCAGGGGCGCATCCATCAGATTCGAAAGTACAGACTCGAGTTCATCCAAGCTCGGCAGAAGAAGACGCGAAGACGCTTCGATGATCATAGCTCGTCACTACTGTCACTGATTGATACGAGGTGCAGTTCACCTAGCGCGGTCGACAGCCGGAAGACCTCACTCGTCGTCCCGGTTGGCACTCGAAGACGCCCGAAGAGAAACATTGGCAAGCCAGAGCGCAGACTGGGGTCGGCCTCGATTACCATCCTCTTGGCTACTCCACCAATGACATTCACCACTTCGGCGATTGCATCCGTGATCTCCAGATCGGTCAGGTTATCACGTTTGCCAATCATGTTCGCGGTGAGAAGTTCCAAGGTCACGAACTCTGCCACCAGCCCCAACTGCAATGATAACCGATCACCAACCAGGCCGACCCATGCGCCAGGCAGGTTAGCTGGGATACCCTCGTCATGAATCTCAGGCTCACCGACCAACGAAGGCAAGATCCCTCCTTCGAGTGAGTGAATACCGTCAAGCAAGGCACTCGACCACTGCGTCATCTGCATTGTCACCGGACTCCGACTGCATCTAGGGCATCGCGGAAATTATCGGGAGTAAATGGCTTGGAGATCAGGAACGAGGCCCCTGATTCACGGGCGAGGCGAACCATGTCAGGAGTTCCTTCAGATGTAACAAAGCCAAACGGAACCTGCTCACCTTGAGAACGAAGCTCGCGTAAAAATTCGAGCCCGTTCATCTCCGGCATGTTCCAGTCCGAGAGCACTAGGTCTACCACCGACTCGCTCAAGCGCTGCAGCGCCTCCACCCCATCCTGGGCCTCGATAAACTCGGCGTCATCAAAACCAGCTTGACGCAACTGGCGCATCACGATGAGTCGCATTGCACGCGAATCGTCGACCACCAAGATCCTCATTCCATAACCTCCAGAGTCGGCCCCCATCCGGCCATATCGGCAGCTAATTAAGGGGGCTTAAGGTTCTTGCCTAGTTTCGCGGAGTCGACGCAAACTCATCCGCGACTTGGGGCGTGGAACGATAAGTTGACCTGCAGGCGCGGATTCATCTGCCTCGTGACCCTGGACCATCAGTCGGCTCAACCGCTCGACGATACGCATTCGATGACTCCGCGAGAGAAGCGATGCCGCCTGACTATCACCGAGCTCCATGGAGAGAATCAGCAACCGGTGCTCGTTCACATGGTGGTCCTGCTCAGCGACTGTTGGTGGCATCATCAGCCGAGCACGATGGAGCTGATCGACAAGCAACGCATAGACACCACCGCTCAGAGGATAGTGAGCCGCCTCCCCAAGCAGAACTCGATGAAATCGGTCATCGAGCAGGATGAACTCATCTGGGTTCTCATGTTCAACCCCAGCAACCATCTGCTCGTTAAGCTCTCGCAACATAGAGAACACGACTGCATTTGGAGTTTTGGCGAGACGAGTCGCCGCAGCTGCCTCCAGACTCGCGATCATCTCAGAGACCTCCGGCAGCTCTCCAAAATCGATGAGGCGCACGCGATACCCCTTGCGTGGAACTGACTCTAGCCACCCCTCTACCTCAAGACGCGCCAACGCTTCGCGAACCGGTGTTCTAGATGCACCGACCAGATCAGCAATATCGCGATCCAGCAGAAAGCTTCCCGGCTCGATCGCGAGTGATACGATCGCCGAACGAATACTCACATAGGCGCTGTGAGACAACGGCACGGTATTGGACTTGACCACGGCTGCTAACAGATACCTCCCTCAAACAGTATGGCCAAGTTTGTCTGAAATTACCAATATGGACCGCTAGGAGCCCATATGAAAATGGGTTGCGTTAAGGCAGCTCCTCGCGACTAGCCAACAAAGCGGAGAATATGAGACTCAGTGGCCACCACCTTCTCAAAACGTCTACCTATGTCTGGCAATGACTCAGCTGCAGCCATGACAACGACACTCCCTGGATTAAGATGCTCTACCAGCTGCCCGGCTACGCGCCTCTTGACCTCAGGGGAGAAATAGATTAGGATGTTGCGCAAAAAGACGAGGTCGAAGGTTCCCAACACTTGCCAAGGTTTCGCCAAGTTCATCTGTCTCGCCGCAACCAAGGCGGCAAGTTCAGGTCGCACTTTATAACCATTGCGTTCAGGCACCAGGAAACGTCCCAGGAGAGGACGTGGAAGCCCTCGCTCCACTTCGAGCTCGGAGTACCAACCAAGACGCGTCCGCTGAACCATGCGAAACGACACATCGGTGGCGAGTATGTTTGCTGTTCTAGCCAGTGACGGGAATCGGTCAATGAGTAGCATTGCAACCGAGTACGCCTCCTGCCCGGAGGCAGCGGCACCCGACCAGACTCGAAGTGCTCTCCCTTGGCGTTCCTCAAAGAGACGGGGAATCACCCTAGTGCGCACAAGATCAAATGTCGCAGGCTCCCTAAAAAAGGAGGTCTCTGATGTTACCATTGCATCGATCACCGCCTGTATGAGAAGCGGATCACGATCCCCGACGAGTTGACAAACCAGCTCATCAAGGCTGTCGACCCCGAAACGAATCAGCAGAGGGCTCAGGCGGTGCTCCACAAGGTAGCTACGCCCATCCCCGAGTTGAAGGGCGATCTCCGAATTGAGAAACCCTGCAAGGCGATTATAGGTAGCCAGAGTTACCGACACAAGGGCACCTACACCTTTACCGCTCGCTGCGACAGCAGCCGAATTCTGGCACCGATCCTGTCAGGGGGCCCGACCAGTCGTGCCAACCCCTGGTCGACGACAGATCCAGGCATCCCCCAGACCGCTGAACTCCTGCGATCCTGTGCATATACACCACCGCCATTCGCGACGATCGTGCCTGCACCTACGAGACCATCTGAACCCATACCAGAGAGGATGACGGCAATCGGCCGACGAGCAGTCATGGCCGCCGAGGCAAAGAGGATGTCGGCAGAGGGCTTGCATGAGTTCACCGGAGGGAGATCCGAGTACCCAAGCAGCATTCGACCTTCGCGACTTCGCACTTCAATGTGAGTACCACTAGGGGCGAATCGAACGGAGCCAGCGGTGAGAGCCTCGCCATCTATACCGATGGCAACATCGGCTGCGAGCATCGTCGCCAGCTGCTCAACCAGCAGACCCAGGAAGTGCGCTGGTATATGTTGGACGACCACGATGGGAACCTCGATTCGTCCTACGGCGGTTAGAAACTCGCGAAGCGCCGGCGGCCCACCTGTGGAGGCTGCGACCACGAT
>DAHZQE010000193.1:0-4506 GCA_027409005.1 Ferrimicrobium sp.
AGATAGCAATCTCCAGAGTCGAGGCCGACGTATGTGAAGCCTGCGCAACCGGTATCGACGGAGCATGACGAGAAGCATTCACTGTAGCCTCCCCTGGTCACGTGGACCGGGCTGAGAGACTCATAGGAGTTGTCTTCGGCACAGAAGATCCGATAGTCAATCTTTGCGCTGTCGGTATACACTGTATCGTTGGCACCAGGGCAGGCCGGTGCTGGCGTAGCCTTAGTGACTGGTGCCGTCGAAGATTCAAGGGTGAAGCTGAGATTGTTCGTTGAAATGCCTGTCGCCTTCGTAGAGGTCGTCATGCCTTTAGTCGAGGAGCCGGTTGATACAGATGAGGATCCACTCGCGGTCGCCTTCAATGGGAACTCAGTTGTCGCCCCAGTGATCGTAGCTTGGGACGTCGTGCTAGTAGCGAAGACACTGCTGGCATCCTGCGAGTCTGGACATCCATCCGAATCGGCATCACATGGATTGACCGTACAGCATCCAGTGAAACCATTAGCGCAAACATAGTATGAAGAGCCCACGGCACAGGTCTGCCGCTCCAAAAGCACCGGCTTCGATGCCGCTTCAGCTGTTTTCAACGGTGGCGGTCCAGTGGAAGCTTGCAGACTCGCAGCAGGGTCTCCAAAGGCTAGCGCCTTCCTAGCTGCATCTTTAATTTTCTCAGTTATGTTGTCGAGCTCGACCGCTTCTGTCTTCTTGAAGTGTTCTGCCTTGTTGGACTCCTCGGTCCAGTCGAGCTCTTCGGTTTCGCTCAAGTTCGTTATTTGTTTTTGCAATTCAGTGGCGTCGGACAGGCCAGTCAAGTCAGGGACGATCATGCTGGTGACAATGGCGGTGCTGAGCACGAACGCCCAAGGCCAAGAGTGTGTAGAATGTGAAGAGGACAGCATGGACAACTGGTAGGAAGGCCATGTCGTCGACAACACCCTGTCTTGTCCGCATCGAGCGAAGGATCCAGACAAAGACCGCTTTCGGTCATTGTAGGTCGCTGTGGCATTCGTGTCTACCGTGCATCTTGAGACCATTTTTGCGCGACCGTGACCGCCCTTTGCTTGCTCGACTGCTGGTTGACATCATACTAACACACTGCGTAAAGCATCCCTTAGACTTACCTGAGATTCTGTCCGCCCAGCCTCGGTTGGTGCAGGTGAATCTTCGGTCGCCACGTGAGCGTACCAGCGGCACGCTCATGCCGTGGAATGGACGCTAGCTGCGAACAACTCAGCTGCGACGGTGCTGCATCTTTCCAATTCCAGGAGTTACGGTAGATTCCAGACAAAGCTTCGGACGATCCACAGCCTACATAGGGCGTGGGTTGGAAAGCAAAATGTTAGTACAGCGTACATGTTGCTACACCGATTGCAGATCCCGGTTTTGTACGCTTCTTGACCCACTGCTATGGTAGATGACTTCTTAACCACCGAGCATTACATCAGCAAACATACAGACGTCCTCCCTCGAAGCGGGCGCCAACTCAAACACCATCTTCATCCTCTCCAGATGCTCACGCGTGAGCATTGGCGCTTTGCGAAGGATTCTCTGAGCGACTATGCAGTCAATCAGCTCGCCGAGCACGAAGCCAGCGTTCTGAATCTGTTCGGCCAGCAGGTCCGGGTCGATACTTGGCTCAGGCTCCGGCACAGATGCTGGCTCGACTTCCGTGGCGATGGTAGCGTCGCTGGGGAAGACAGCATCGCTACTGAACAGATCGGTCGGATTCATGGTGTTACCATCGCTCGCGTCGACGAGATCCAGGAGCTCTGCCGCACGGGAAGAGCTGGTGGAATTGGGCTTGCGACGTTTGCGTGGAGATGACGAGATTTCCACCTTCTCATCTTCTTCGATCTCAAAAGAGCCGTCGCTGAGCTTGATGTTGGCACGTTCGAGAACACTGCAAGTGTGAAAAGTCAGCTCAGCATTGGTCGGCTCGGTTGGCGCCCGGCACATACGCTTCCTCCATCGCCTCCAACTCCAGACTATAACCCGGCACAGCGATCTTGACATCCGCCCCGTGCGTGAGCTCTGCGACAGCAGTCCGTAGACTTTCGACTTTGCGGTGCAGATAAGTCGAGACAAGCAAGGCTTCCGCATATTCCAGACTAGTCCGCTTATGACCTTGCCTGACGGCTAGCAGCTCGCGCTTTTGCTTGCTCATGCGGGCCATTGCGATTGCTTTGCGAGCGTCGCCCGGCATGTGCAACGATCGGGATATCCTCTCGAGGATAAATCATGAATGAAGCAGAAGTGAAGTGCGAAGTCCGAGATGCGCAGGAGATGCGGTGTCGTTGGGTCGGGACAAGCTCCACCGCTCCCATACAGAAGGCGCGGGCGAGGGAAGGTGCGGTCCCAGATCTCCGACCGACTTTCTCAAGCCTGTCTTGCGGTCAATTCTTTTACAGCTCCTCTTGATAATACTCCTCTTGGCTTCCCGGTGCCTGGTCGTCGCCCTCGTTCTCGCCATCTTCTTTTTTCTTGCCTTTCTTGGCAGGCTTGTCGCCTTCGCCACCGCCTGCCCTCCCCTGGCCCTCCTCGCCGTTGTCCTCGTCTCCAATGATGCCCCTGTACTCCCTCCCACGTGGCGTATCAATGACATCCAATTTCCATTGCTGTCCCTGGGCGATAGTCTCCAGCTTCTTCTTGAGCTGCTCGACAGCGCGGGGATCACCGAGGCCCAGCTTCTTCATCTCCTCCTCGCTCGCCACTTTGCCGTCGCTCGATGCGATAGTGTCGACATAGATCTCCTTGCCGCCCCCGACGATCGTACTCTTCTCGATCTTCGTGCCCTCCGGGACCATCGCATGTCCGCCCACAACGATGCCACCCACGATCTGGATGGTTTCGAGATCTGCGTTCTTGATACCTGCTTCCGCCAATGCTGCGTCCAACAGCTCCTGTGATGTTTCGCTCTCTATCTCCTTGAGCACCGCTAGGTCATGTTCATAGGCTTCTACCTGGTTCTCAGCCAAGATGGGCGAGCATGTAATGGCATTCGGCTGGTCCTTTTGCGGCGGCAAGAATGCAACGTCGTTGCAAAGGCGCGGCGTCTGGATGACCATCAAGTATGCGCAAGTTGCTGTCTCCTTGATCAGAGAGATGCGGTCAGAGGATTGCGGGTTGCAGTGGAACTGCATAAAGTCAGCACTGGCCGCCTCTCCATCATGGCCTTTCAGCTCACCTGCACCTCCACCTTTCTATCCTTCCCGGTCAAGTCGCACGTCGTCCCGCCGCCTAGCCTCTGGACAAGGTACCTGCTATCACCCCTTTGTACCAGCTCCCCCGGCGCTACCTCTCTCGCTTCCGCGCCCTCATCATCTGGCCCTTCCTCCGCCTGCTTGCTTCCGGCGCCGACACTCTTCTCCGGATAATTACCAAGCTCGTACCCGTCGACTGCCGGATCCTCCACAGGCGGATACACCGGCACTCCGCGACTCGGCGGCAGCTGATGGAACTGCTTCACTCCTTGGCCGTAGCAGAAGCTGTAACTCCACCAGCCAGAGACGAAATAGACGCAGTTGCCCTTCATGCCTGACAGTAGTTCCCATCCTCTGTCTGTCGCGCGCGCCAGCTCTTTCTCTTCCTCCAATCTGCTTAGGGTATCGTTGGCGGTTGGGTCTGATGCGGACGGCGTCGCAGGTTTGATCTGTGGTATGCTACAAAGAAACTTCTGGCCATCCAATACCATAGTCTCGTAGGCGAGCTTCGGCTCCTCCTTCGCCTTCTTGTCGCTAGCATCACCCATGTACTGCTGCACTTGACTTGGAGGTGGCTCCTTCAATGCATCCTTGCTGCCTTGTCGCGGGTCCAGTTCAATCTGCTCATTGCTCCAGAGCTTCGCCTGCGCATCTGATTCCGTGGTGTAGCTCTCAGTAAAGTGTACCTCGTACTGCGGGAAGGCAAGCAGATCATCCATGGGACTGAAGGCATGCTGCGAGGCTGCTGCGAGGTACAGCGAGGTGCGCAATAGCGCAGGTAGCACCATGAGGTTCTTCATAGTCGGGCAGAATGGGTTTGTTAGGAATGAGCTATACCATTTACTGCAATGATTATAGCATGATTGTATGTGAATCGGACAGGTGTTCGCAATCACGGTCTCGTTCATGAAGCCGACGGGGGATTCGAGCTCCAGCCCGCTTTCCGCGTCCGGATGAGGGAAGTGTGATGCGCAAACGCACGATCAAGTCATCAATGATTCGAACCAATACTTCTTCTCTTAAGCCAAATCCTCGACAGCTCAAGTGGACGCCTCGCTAATCGACAATGTCCCAAAATTCCGTGCTACCTAAGTTCACATCATCACCTTGCCGATCTCACTCTGCCAATTCCTCGCCCGCTCAAACCCATTCTCATGCAACTGATAGTCCGAGAAAGCCTGCATGACCTGATCTTGCGACGTGAGAACAAAGGGACCATATTGGATGATCTTTTGGTCCAAAGGCGGACCCGCCACCAGGATCAGTCGGGCACCCGCCTTCTCGCTCGCCGGAACGGACATAATGC
>DAHZQE010000205.1:0-10297 GCA_027409005.1 Ferrimicrobium sp.
AGTTTTACCACGCCGATGTATATTGCCAGTAAGCATGCTATCAGTGGGTTTGTGAGGAGCTTGGCGGATCTGGATAAGGTGGGGATCAGGGTCAATGGCGTCGCGCCGTGAGTTTCTTTCCC
Organism: Ferrimicrobium sp.; assembly: GCA_027409005.1. GTDB lineage: Bacteria > Actinomycetota > Acidimicrobiia > Acidimicrobiales > Acidimicrobiaceae > Ferrimicrobium. The sequence goes on from DAHZQE010000205.1 coordinate 123, forward strand.
CGATTCTCAGATGGCTTTGGGGCCCGGGAGCTAATAGCGTGGCTGTAGCGGCGTGATCAAGACACCTCTCTGGACCGAGCATCCGGAGAAGATGAAGATGGTGGACGAGTCGGTCGACGAGTGGGTGGAACCGGAAGAGGTGGCAGAAGTGATGCTGCGATGTTGCGAAGACGATACCTATGGCGGTGGAGCTGTCGTGGAGGTGCTGAAGGGACGATACAGGGTCGTGAATTGGAGGAACGATCCAGGTCCCTCGGGGCCTGGAGGCACGGTGGGCAATGTGGCTGCAACGCGCGCCGAGGTTTTTGAGTGGTTGAAGGAGCCGGGCTGGGGTATATCGAAGAAGTGAAGGTTTGATATGTGAGGGTGCTGTGCGGCGCTAGAGCGACTACGTACGATCAATCGACATGTGCAGGTGCTAAGATGTGCCAAGGCATCCAACGAAGTCCTTCCCGCTAGCGCCGGCGTGCGTGATGGCGCAAACGTAGTGGCGCTCTGTTTGAGAGATGAGGCAGTCGGCACACGACGAGCCTGCAGTGTCCATGCGCGTGCACACCAGCCAAGACGATCCGTCGAAAACCTACCGCCGGTGTAGATAACACTCTCCATAATCGGGAAGTCTTGGTACGGGCCCGATACTAGGAAACCATACTTCTCGTAATCTTACAAGGCCGGCGTTAGCAAAGCATCTGCCAGAGCTGGAAGGTCCGTAGACTCACTGTTATAAGTATGCGGGTACGTGCTACTACCAACATCTTAATCATACCCGCAACACGAGTAGCCCTGGTTCGACGTATCGCTGACTTGGCTCGAGGAGTAGAAGTTACAGCCGCATGTAGTCATGGTGTGACGGGCAGTCGACTCGCTCGGGGCGGCGAAGACAGTCGCCGCCAAGGAGAGAGCGGAGAGGACGGAGAAGCGTAAGTTCTCGGACAAGGTGATGTTGGGTCCGGCAAATGGAACGTCGAAGCCATGAATGGGCAGAGAAGGCGCTGTCGATCACTGTGGGTTACCGCTCGGGTGCAAGTTGTGAGAGGCAAAGGATTCGTTAGGTGTTGCACAATAGAAAGGGAAGGCCAAGAGCAAGGGCACCAAGCTACGCATGCACAACGTTCATCAACGCAGCGCGCAGGACCGAGTCTGGCCGTGACCGACTCGCGCGATTCCTGCTTGCTCTAAGGGAGCGTCCGGATGTGTTGAAGGTCGGCCAGGTCAAGAATGGCTTGTGGAAGGCATGGCATGGTCGTGTGGCGAGAGCTGCCGGGGTTTGGACGGCAGGTGCGCGACACCTGGGATCGTGGTGAGTAATGACGACCGAGGATCTCCGCAGGTCGTGGATCGCTGCGCGAGATACAGCTGCGACAGATGAGAGCGACGATGCTCAGCAGCAAGCCTGGAGAAATGTAAATACCTTCAGCGCACACGTCTTCGCCGCCGTCGACGCCAGAGGTTGACAGCCTACCGCGAATGTCACTGTGCGGTCTGTGGACTATTGGGGACGCGCTTGAAGGGGACTCCGGGTGTGATGGGCCTACCATAGCTGCCGCCGCGGTATGGCTCGCCCTTGCCAGCAAGACCCTCCACGACCTCTCGAATCAAGAAATGGCCTTGTATCGCACCACTCGGAGACCGGGATCGCTCTTCAACTACAAGGACTGGTGAGGTTTCTCCCTCGACCGCTGGGCGTGCTGGCAAGCCGCGCCGGACCAAGCGCAGAGGCCACACGGAGCACTGAGCGACTCCGCCGTCTCGCTCGGGGGAAATGCGCGAGCAGCGATGCGTGGCGAGATGGAGTGAAGCTGTCACGTGGCTGGAAAGAGCGGAGCTGCGAGCAGTGGCCCGTGGACGTTGGCACTTTTAGCCGCGAAGGCCGGAAAGGTGGGATCAGGCTATCAAACGCCGACGGTACTTTGGGGGGAGGGGGGAAAGAAACTCACGGCGCGACGCCATTGACCCTGATCCCCACCTTATCCAGATCCGCCAAGCTCCTCACAAACCCACTGATAGCATGCTTACTGGCAATATACATCGGCGTGGTAAAACTCGGCACCTGTCCCGCAATACTACTAATATGCACCAACCTCTTGGGATTACTAGGCGAGACCCTCTCCTTCTCGCTATTCAACCATCTCGAGATCGCCAGCTGACTACACCGAATTGGATGCGTGATATTAATGTCAAGCAGCGCATAATGCCCCACTCCATCCGCCGGATAGGCCGAGTCTTTCGATCTTGCTGTACCGGGCGGGTTCCAGAAATTGGTCCAGTGCGGTTCGAAGATGCCGGCGCCGGGACATACGATGTCAGCTCCGCCGAACTCTTGATCAGCTACGTTAAAGGCGTTGTCGAGGTCGGGCCATTTCACGACATCGGTTTTGACGAACACGCCGCGGGGCTTAGTGGTGTAGTCGTCGATGAGTTTTTGTGCTTCGGGACGCAGGCTGAGGTCGGCGATGACGACGTTGCAATTGTGGGCGAGGAGGAGTTTGGCGAAGCAGTAATTGATGCCTTACGACAAACCTCAGCCTTGCTTCGATTTTTGTCCTGACCTTGGATGAGTTTTGTGCGTACCTGATCCAGCGCCCGTGATGAGCGCGGTTTTACCTTGCACTGTGAAGGGAACCGGATCGATTGGCGCCGCCATTGTTGGGGGAGAGAAGGAATAGTATGCGTAGCTGCCGATGCTGACGCGCCATCATGGTAGGTTTAAGTACGTGGCGGGCTGGAGGTGTTGAACCCATGATGGTATACCGAGGAAAGCTATGCCGAAGCGCGAAAGGTAACTTGATGGAGTTGGCGGGGTCGTTGTAGAGTCAATGAGGGGTATTGAGCAATCGGAGGAAGGATGACCGAGATCGGCGTACCTTCCCAAAGCGTACAAACGATGGCCGTGCGCGGTGTGTCGAAGGGAGGAAGGTGCATCGTACGTTTTCGGCGTTCGAACGACACCGTCTGTGTTCCAATGAAACCCGTCCGCTGAAGTCCGGCTAGCCACGCGCCAAGCACTATCCTGTACTCCTGGGCAAGGCACGAGCTTCTCAGCAAAACTTTGCCGCGACATGAATCCTCTATCGAATGCCACAGTGCCTTGGGTAGGTGAGACGTTGGCCAGGGGAGCCGTAGCTACCGGTACTGTAGCTCTTTGCAATCGTGGCTCGGCTTTCTGGCCAGTATCGCACGCAAGAGGCCTTCGGTCGGATCTCGCAGGTAGCTGTGTTCTTTTTCCGTGCATGATCAGGACGGCCAGGAAAGCGACCAGTCTGCCGGCGTAACAATGTCGGCATTGGAATCGTCGCGCGACCAAGTCCGGTCTCAAAAGTCCTGCACACCCGTCTCCCCCTTGGGCGCCCCATCGCCAACGAACTCCGCCTCCTCGCCACGGAGATAATCCTCCAGCTGCTTTCGGTCTTCTTCGTCTCGGTCATCATACTCCTCATTCTCATCCACAGTCCTATAGTCAAATTCCACGTCGCCACCCCTCAGAAACCTCTGCTCCATCACATCGCGCCACCTTGCCCCCCCTTCCTCCTTGCTTCTCGCGCGGTCACCTTCATCAGCTTCAACTCCGGTAATGCTGCCGTCCGCTGCTCGTCGATAGACTATCGGATTATTTGGGTCCGGATGCTTAAGTGCTTCCAGCTTGGCTTCCGAACGCACAAGGTCTGCTTCAAGAGATCCAGTATAGCCGCGCTCACGGCCTTCCTTTTCACGTTCGGAAGCTGTCTGAAAGCGACGGATGAGTCTGTCATAGAGCAGTGGATCTGTGCAAAATGTTGGTGGCGAGTGAGGACGATGTGCAACGAGACTTGTACCAACCTGCTAGTTCGAGATTGTCTCCGTTGAAGTATTCGGGATGGCGCTCAAGGTATATGCGTCTTCGATTTCTTACTTTGATCCTCAAGTCTCTGTTTTCGGGCTCCTTTGAGGCTACCCTGTCCTCGAGGTCCTCCGTGTACATCCTGGGGGGTTCTCTGCCAGTTTGACCACCTGCATCCTTGCCCTCACCAGATACTTCCATGAACATGGGCATCGTACAGCCCTACGAGAGCGTATATACTTGATGGAGAGGTTCAGAAAAGGCCAATCGCGCACAGGTGGTGCGAGGGAAGAAGCGCTACGTCATGCATGCAACCACTTCACGCGTGCCCGACGCGCCTCATCTCGGAGCACGAGCACCAGCTTACATTACGTTCAGCATTTCATGAGGTATCCGAGCAGCATAGGATGATAGGAGACATCTCGGACAAACCTTACGATATGGACAGATAGGAACTCCCAGATGAGCTTGAGGCGATGGCCACCTCTCCCTTCTTCCTCTCCTCGCCAGCGACACCGCGACAACGAGCCCGCCGGAAGTCAAAATTCACCTACAAGAACCTCTCTACCCTCGCCTCCAGCTCTCCGACTAGCCCCCTCCGCGTAATAGCCCACATCGACCTCGACGCCTTTTATGCCCAATGTGAAACAGTGCGCCTCGGCATCGATCCTGGCAAACCCCTCGCGGTCCAGCAATGGCAAGGCCTGATCGCCATCAACTACCCTGCCCGCGCCTTCGGACTCAGCCGCCACGTGACGATCAGTGAGGCCAAGGAGAAATGCCCCGAGATCATCTGTCAGCATGTCGCGACGTGGAAGGAAGGGGATGTGAAGTGGAGTTATGATTTAGACGGTGGGGATGCTGCCAAGGAAATAGCCACGAGGAAGGTCAGTCTGGATCCGTATCGGATTCAGAGTCGGAAGATCCTGGCTTTGATCAAGGATGCGTTGCCCAAGGAGACGCAGAGGGTAGAGAAGGCCAGTATTGACGAGGTGTTCTTGGATCTGTCGGCGCAGGTGCATGCGGTGTTGTTAGACAGATATCCGGAGCTGAGAGGGCCGGCACCGTACGATGATCCTTCAGAACCTTTACCCCGACCGCCAACTACGGCCCTGGACTGGGCAGCAGATGCGTTGGTGGACTTGGACGCAAGTCAATCGGAAGAGGACGATCCGGATTGGGATGACATCTGCACTCTCCTTGCCTCCGAGATTGTCCGCGACGTACGGAAACGAGTGCTCGATGAGCTGCACTATACGTGTTCAGCAGGCATCAGCCGGAACAAGATGCTCGCCAAACTCGGCTCAAGTCACAAGAAGCCTAACGGGCAGACCGTCATCCGCAACCGAGCGGTCCAGCACTTCCTGTCAAGATTCAAGTTCACAAAGATTCGTAACCTCGGTGGCAAATTAGGTGACCAAGTGGTCGCAGCATTCAACACCGAGCTCGTCTCAGAACTCCTACCAGTCCCAATCGAGCAGCTGAAGAAGCAACTAGGCGATGACACAGGTGCATGGCTCTACGGCATCATACGGGGTGAAGACGACAGCGAAGTCAATCCGCGCACTCAAATCAAAAGTATGCTTTCAGCCAAGTCTTTCAGACCGAGCATCAACAGCTTTGAAGTAGCGTGCAAATGGCTTCGTATCTTCGTCGCAGACATCTTCTCTCGGCTGGTGGAAGAAGGCGTGCTGGAGAATAAGCGGAGGCCGAAGACAATCAACCTACATCATAGGCAGGGAGCGGATACGAGGAGTAAGCAGGCGCCTGTTCCAATGGGCAGGCAGATCACAGAAGAAGGACTATTTGACATGGCGAAGAATCTTCTCGCGCAAGTGATAGTCGATGGGCGTGCATGGCCTTGTGCCAATTTGAGCCTGTCTGTGGGCGGTTTCGAAGATGGTGTTACCAATAACAAGGGCATTGGTGGGTTCTTGCTGCATGGAGACGAGGCAAAGGCTTTGAAAACCCAATATAATCGAAGAGATGAGACCAACAGCAGGCCTGTGACACCACCGCCCAACAAGAAGAGGAGAGTGGGGGAGAACGTCGGGATCGCGAGGTTTTTCGGAGCGCCGGCCCGGACAGAGAGCGCGGGCAGCGAGAACGAACGGGACCCTGAGGTTGGGAGGAGCGAGGAGCCGGAGCTGGAAGACGTCAGTGAGGACGAGGAAGGTGGGAAGCTCCACCAAATCTCAGATGATGAACACGATCGACCACGCGAGCAGTCCGAAGGCTTACCGCCTTCGTCCGTCTCCCTCCTCGACCAGATCTACTCCCCTCCCGAACGCGCATCCGAACGCCCGCCCTCAGCTTCTCGCTCCGCGGACGAAACACCTCAGCAATTCCTTGGCCCGGCCGAATTCCTCCAAGAACAAGGATTTCACGCCTGCCCTCGCTGCGGCACCCAGCTCACTGACCATGAGAAAAACGAACACATCGACTTTCACTTCGCGCAGGATCTTCAGAACGAGCACTCGAGTCCTCCGCCTCTACCTCCACGACCACCTTCTGCAAAGCTGGCTAGTGGCGGAGGGAGTGGGAGTGCGAGAGCAAAGGGAAGAGGGAGGCCGGCGAAGCAGTTGGCGCCTGAAAGGGGTCAGAGGAGATTGGCTTTTGGGTAGCATAGTAGAAGCATGTAGGCTATATTGACTGCAGCGAGCCAGTCCTAGTGAGTACTTGCTAGATCCATCGCACGGGCTTGGAGCCCCTTGCTAGATAGTGGCTCGTGGTGCTCTCGGCCAAGGTAAGGTGTCGGCGCTGCTGGCTGCGTCTGTTCCGACTGCATCAATATGTGTTTGTGGAGACTGTGGAGACTGTTGTCACTTGGCTCGATCGTGTGCGTCCCGGCGTGTGCGCTCGATGTGACGTCTTTGTTGCAGGCACGTGGACGTTCGTGTTAATGAACCAATATTGCGATCAGAATGCGTGGTAGGACTTCCCTATCCCTCAATGTCAAACCTCGTCGATTGAAGGCTTTGATTTGGCGCGGATTGACCAGCCGATACTGAGATCTTGCCTCGGCCTCGGTCACTCTCTGACAGACCCCATATCCGATGGCAGCGTTGGTGAAGTTGTCGTCAAAAGTAAGTAAGGCTCTGGCGCTTTCGCAGCCTGATTAACATCCATGAAACCTTATTGTGTCGCGGCTGTTGCTGTTCTTGGTAACTGCATGCTGATTACTGCCTATAAAGTCAGCTTTCTCTGTAGATCATCCAGTAAGTACATGTCCTGGCTTCTGTCCGGGTCCGTTTCCGGGACATTTGGTCTGCGTACCTGCACATCATCCGCATGCAAAGCATCTTGTCCGGAGAAGTCAAACGTCCTGTAGGCTTAACAACGACAGCGGGATCGCTATTCTCAAGGTGCCTGTTTTGACGATGACCGAGTATTCGGGTGGAATTCAGCTCGGGCAGACTTTGCGGCCTCCATTGCATCCAGTATAGACCAACGGTCACGCTTGCTACCTTCGTCATGTTCGTCAACGGCTCCTCTTCTTCAGAAAGCGCATCGAATGACCGCGAGATTGTGATGCGCTCATCTCCCCACGTATAGGTGAAGGCTGCTCCAGCAATCGACGATGAGTGATCGGCTCAAGACGCAGCCAATAACCATCCGGGGTGGACAACATATAGAACCGAAGCCTTCCCATGCCTCACAGGTTCGTCTTCATCTGAGCCACATTCTTCTTCGACAGGCTCCGGACTCAACCAAGGTGAAGACCTCCTCGTTGCTCTCCAGCCTTCCTGCGCTCGCCCTCACCTATTGAGGCACGAGAGGCTTTCAGAGCGAGATGCTGCACCACCTCAGATAGGCCCGCGAGGCCGAAGCTGCCAGCAAGCACGATAAGCGCCAAAGCCTCGCGGGGAGCGGCGTCGACACCGTCATGGGCACTGTCGGCACCCTCGGTCACGACGCCAAGGGCCTCCTGGGCAATTTCGCCGCGGTCGTGGATGCAGCCAACTACTTCCGCTGGCGAACGACCCCTACCTTTGCTACTTCCCGTTCCCGTCGATCGTCAGCTTAGGAGCGTTTGCCTTTTACCCGAACTCCTCCTCGAACGGCACGTACGAGCAGGTTGGTATTGCGAACCATGAGTCCATTTCGTCGATCGTTGGTGGGCACTTCAACGAGCAGACCGGAGAGTGCGAATATGTGCCAGAGCGGTAGCCGGAGTAGGGCTGGTGTCAGCGTGAATACCTACGGCGCCGCTGAGGTCGCGGATATCTTGACGAGCATCTAGTCCAAGGTCAGCCAAGCATCGCTGTTGACAAACGAGGTGACGTACTTATAAGAACCATTTCCTGCTGCCAATGGCCATTTCCGAGCTTGCCAACCTAGGCGAGATCACTGTCCACGACCTGCTCTGCCTTCTGTATGAGGTGAATATATCACTTCGTCCATCGCCAGTCCAACCCCCTGACGTGTCTTCAGGGTATGTATTAACTCCATCACCCGGCTCGCTCTTGGCGGTGGCGAACGAGCCGTCGCCGAGGCCATCTCTTGGGCTACCAGCAAGCTCGCCTCCGTCGGCCTCGACCAAATAGCGCTGGGCTGTCCGCTCATTGCCCCTAGCCTGAAATACTCGCCGGTGCTCTATTCGAACGCAAGCCAAGCTGGCGGTCCGCTGAACCTGCCACCGACTGTGGACGATGCCAATGCTGGCGACAATTTGTGCGACCAAGTGTACTTCTGCCAAGCACCAACGACGCCGCAGTGTGATCGTGTCTGCGGTTGAGGAGTATCAAATTGAGGATAGATGTCTGAACGATGCCGAATCGGTGGCAAAAAGACTGCATATACCCGGACGTAATGTCTCTTACCGTGAATGAATTTCTGTTCCATGAAGAGCAGCCTGCTATTGTCCGTCTCACGAACAACCCGGCTCCCAGTGACGTGTTCAGGAGGGTTTCAGCTGCGGATGCGCTTTTTGAAACTCCCTCGCCGAAGGACAGAGGAAGTGAGGTTGCGCACCCTCCTGCTGAATTGGGACACCAGGCTAGACCGTATCTCACCGCTCGAGCCTCACCTCCTGGGCCGGACCTTACGCCCTCCAACCCGGAAGGCCACAAACCTCAGCGACATTCACACAAGATACGCGAAGCCAACGCCAGGTGCAGGGCCGCGTCGCCCTGTTGTCGGCGTAGCATGGTTGCGTTGGAACGACATCCTTCGCGCAATGGATGGATCTGGAGTCGAAATAGCCAGCATCGTTCCCCAAAGATTAAGTATAAGACTTCGGGCATGAGTTCCACGACCAACACGGCCACAGATACAGGCTTTTAACTGCAGACCCGTCACTATGCTGGCGTGCAGACCTCTTCCGCGAAGTCTTCCAGCGCCTTCGCCACCTGCATTTTCCGCGTTCAGCACGCAGTCTCGCGCTATCTCTCGAAAGCGCAATGCTGAGCTTCGGTACGACTGTTGAAGTTGTCCACGAGGATCACCAACCATGTCCGCACGCGTTCCATGTCAAAAGCTGCCGTACTGCATGCCTACTGGTGCGACGGTGCGACGTGTGTAGCTGGACGAGGTCGACGAGAACGCACGGCAGCTGCCGACCTGCAGCGGCTGCGGGTATGCAGCCGAGATTGTGGTACAGTGTACTGTGAGCAAGCAATTTCAGCAAAGCGGTGCCGGCAGCGGTGTCATTGGGACTCGAGTCCATCAAGGCATTCGTGGTGGACTTTTCGATCGCCGTGCACGTTGGATTTTTTGGTATGGCATACGAACAGCACAGCAGTCAATGAGTATCCCGTGCTGCCTTCCCGTCGACGAATTATTCGCCAACTCGTGCACGCTGCGCAGATAGAGTGGCGGCTGCAAATGGAAGGGGTCGTTGGTCTCCGCACCCGCCGCGTGGACTAGGCCTAGCCCCGAAACGGCGGGCGCATCCTCAGCGAACGCCTGCTCTTGCCTGCGCCCGATCCCATACAGACGCACTCTGCCACGCACCACCGCCGACACCACCTGCCTCTTACCTTCTTTTCCCGCTTCCACACTCGTTTGAACTGTTCTGCCGGGCTTCGCGAAGAATCACTCCTCACCTTAGCGACTGCGAGGTGTGCTTCGAGACAAACAAAGACCTGCGCGCACACCACCGAACAGACCACCCTTATACATTTCGCGACGGCGCTGGCTCGCTCGGCGACGACGACTACGATACGCTTCCACGACGACTAAAAGCTCAGCGACCCGACTTCAGCACACAAATCTCACGTGCGCACGCCGCGAAAAAGAATATCTAGGACAGCAGTCTCAGTAGGGCCCCGAGCAGTACCAATCCCGCCCTTGCGGTCCATCTGATACCCGCGCGGCGCCGTACGTTTCCGTCGGAGTCTCTCGTTTGCTTCTATCG
>DAHZQE010000224.1:0-11331 GCA_027409005.1 Ferrimicrobium sp.
CTCTGGCGTCTCCTTGGACCGGACTCTCACCGGCTAGCTATCGTGAGCTTGTCGCTCGGTCTATGTCATCTGACCTCCTTGTTTGCTGTGACATACGTCCGAGCTTCTGGACGCACGTGGTTCTAGGCCAAGACGGCGACAGACCAAAGCAGCGCTAACGATGTGAACCTCAGCCCGAACTGGATCACCATGATCGTCATGAATCCGAACTCAAGACTGCCTGGTCGAGTTGGGAGAGCGATAACAAAGCAGGCGACAGAGATCCAATTCGCGATGGCAACCAATCGAGCAGACCAGGATGCACAGATTGCACGACATAACATCGCCACGACGAGCTACCAATGAGGACCACCAACAGAACGGAAGCCATCACGCTAGTCACGACAGGACACACTTTCTCGTAACAATCACCACACACGTTCTCGACTTCGAGTATTTCACTTGCTGTCTGACTTTTGTGCAGCCGGCCATAATGCGAAAACTTCGGGGAAACCTGCTACGATCCTCCCGTGGAACCCACGCCGACTACCCAACGACATTGGACCTTCCTGTCGAATCATGGACACGTGCTAATACTTATCGCTCAGGATTCTGAGATTCGCGGTCGCGATATCGCCACCAAAGTAGGTATAACGGAACGCGCCACACAAGCCATCATCGCAGACTTGGTAAATGCTGGCTATGTAGAACGCGAACGCAGAGGACGTCGGAACTATTACCAGGTAAACTTAGATCTTCCGTTGCGCCACACCGTTGAGGCACCACACACCATCGGTGAATTGCTGAAGGTGCTCGGTTCGCTCTGACTATCATCGCGCCTGCGAGCGCCAGATCTAGTCAACATTACGGCTCAACAAGGTGAATGACGGAAGGATCTCCATCGAAAAAAGGGCTGAGCAGCTTTCGCCATTCGACATAGGCATCTGAAGCTCGAAATCCATCAAGATGATCCTCGATCCGATCCCACTCCACCCGCAAAACGAAGGTCGAGGGGAGTTCGACTACCCTACTGAGGATCGCACTCCTGCAGCCTGGATACTGTGACAGGTGGGGACGTGCCGCTAGATAGGCACTATAAAACGAATCCTCTTGGCCTGCTAGAACATTAAACGTCGCCACCTCAGTAACCATATTCCCACACTAGCCGAGTTAACGACTCGAGCCAGTCCAGTGTTCTGGCTATGCAAACTTTTGCTGAAAAAAACGATCTGACCCGCTCGACACCAAATGTTTACCAGAACGGCTCTTAGAAGGCGAGACTTCGCCCGCTCGCGGATGACCTTGTGAAAACATGGATCAAGACGAGCAAGCGCACCAACTGCCTCATATAGTCAGGACGGCGCGCCGACTACTCCGGAAGCAAGCACCCAGTGGGCAACAGGCACAGAAGGATAGCCGCAGCTAGTCATCCCTGCTGGCTAGACCTTGCTCTGATAGCAACTAGCGTTACCAAAGATTCCGGGATTCGACGCGAGTCGCCCATGGTGATAGGAGCCTTAGAGTCACACACTGCGGGTGCCTACTGCGCGGAAGCGCGTGAGCCTAGCCTCGAGATCAGTTGGAACAAAGCTAAGCGTCACCCTCGGCAAAGAGCAAGGAAGAAGAGTATCGCGATCGCCATGAACCTGAGCGCAGACTGGACTCGAGTTGAGACCAATGACACACCTTCGCCTCGGGCGAGCGCGGCAATCGCCTTTGACGAAGTGCGAGCGAACGTCGTCCTCTTTGGTGGATTTGATGTTTCCCAAGGCGGCCATAGTGATACCTGGATATTTGATGGAGCTGACTGGACTGAAGCCGATCCGCCATCGCGCCCCTCAGACCGAGCGACCAACAACTTGTGCTGGTGCCCACGTAGTGAACGGCTGGTACTTGTCACTGGAGTCAGGTTTTCTCGGACAGGTGGCCATAATCCGCTCACCGGTGAGCCAGCGTGGTCCAAGCAGAACCTTTGCGACACCTGGATCTTCGACGGCGAGAACTGGCAAGAGCTACGGCGATCTCAGTATCCCAATTATGTCCATCAGGCGATGGCAACCGATCTCCAATCCGGACACGTTATCGTCTCTGGTGGTATCGCAGCTGGACCGAAGACCCTAATCGGGGTGTTTTTGCTGCGAGATCGAAGGGAGTCTCCACTTGTAGACGACACCTGGATCTTCAACGGTGAGAACTGGCTGGAACTCGACCTGAAGGCTCGACCCAGTCATCGTCAGTTTGCCGCCATGTCATCGTGCCCAGACGAACGAGGTGTTCTGCTCTTTGGTGGTCATGGCGGCGAGGGAAAACCTCAACACCTTGGCGACACCTGGATCTTCGACGGTGAGAACTGGCAAGAGATCCATCCTCCGATATCACCTTCACCCAGACAGGGAGCCTGCATAACCTATGATTCAATGAAGGGTCAGATCGTCCTGTTCGGGGGCAAAGATGCCAACGGATACCTCAACGACACGTGGATTCTGAACCTCAGCGGATGACTAAATCCGTTGATTGTCCTCTAAAGATACCGGTGGTTCCCATCCACCAGCTCCAGAGATCCCAACAATCAACGCCCGAAGAAGCGGCGCGGCCTGGCCTCGGATTTGGCCGCACTCACTGCACATTGGCAACGTTCCGACTTTGGAATATGTCCCAACACCTGCTCGATATGGGCGCCACAACCTGCCCAAGTTGGCTTCTTACACTGCTTACACGTTACTGCTCTGCACATACCCCATACGGTATCTTCAGATTACCTCAATCTAGGTCACATATTCCAAAACTTTTGCCGTTATAAGCATGCTCACTTCAGTCGCGCTGAATCAGTAGAAATGGCATAGTCAGTCCTGGCGCCTAGAGTAGAGCTGTGGTTCATGCCGCTCATAGAGACAGTCGCGAGAAGCGGCATCTGTGCGATCGCATCCATTGGAGACGAGTCGTCGCCTGCGCTCTCCTCTGGTTACTAGGAATCGCTACTGCTGTAGGTATTACAAGTATCATTGTCCAGTTCTGTTTGCTTGTGGCTCCTGCATTTTTGGTCAACTGGTATGCCTGGTTGACGGTGGACGTTGTCGTGATTATAACCGTGATCAGCCTTCGCAGGCGATCTCGAGCTTTGTCAAATGGGGTCGGCACCGGTGTTCTTGGACTGACGATAGGAATAGTAATGCTTGCGATCGGACAGACGACATGGCATTACCAGTTGACACCGTCTCGTCCATCGGTCGACCACCATCCCCGCATCGACGCCATCTTCCTCGGATCCTATTGGCGAACTCCACTTGGCCGAGCACAGGCCGCGAACGAGCTCACAGCCTTTCATGTATTCAACTCCAGCGGTTGGTGGCACCTCCTGGCCACATACGGAGTAGCCCCACTCCGATTGACTAGCTGCGCCGTTGTCGGCACTCGTCTGCGTGTACATTCGCTTTCCCAACTGGTCAGTTCAGCGGCGCTTGCAACTGGTACCATATGTCCGGGGTCCATCCCACTATCCAAGCAATATGCATTTACTAGCCAGAATCCCCCTGAGATCGTCATTTTTGCTGGTCCAACGCAGTTTCTTGGCCAACATCTCTCCGAGAGTGGTTGGAACTTCCCCACCACAGTGGCTCACCACCAAGTACGGGCTGTCATCGTCCTCGATGGATCGCTAAAAATTGCTCAAGGGTCAAACGGCAAGCTTACGGCCATAACTCCAGTAGAAGACACCACGCTCACCCTCTCTCACGAACTTGCGGAGAGTACCACCAGTCTTGGGAAAGGGTCGATTAGCGTTGCGGCAAGCACACTGTCGCGATTCACCATCACGACAGGAGCCACAATCCTGTACGCTCTCAGCTCGCAATGGGGCTACGTACCTCAGTTCTTCAACTCGCAGCCAACTGATATCTTGCAACTGGCAGACGCATGCTCCCCAGGCCAACCAGCCTTCGTCCCATCTCCAGCTACGACCTATCGTTTTTCCGATGGCATCGGCATGGTATCGATACTGAGCAGATCCGGCAACAGCTGCGAGAACATCCACGAAGGCTCTGTCATTAGGTTTCCGACCTCTTAGAACACCTCGGGCAGGCTCGAGCCCTCTCCACTACACTGTTAAGTGATTACCTGCCAGCGGCACTGTCGGCGGTAGGGTGTGCCAACTAACGAGGGGAAACCATGGAGAGCATTCTACGTCGCCATGAAACTGCGACTGCCATCGGTTCGAAACCGAATGGAGACTCGGTGGAGGTTAGCCTCTATTATGAGCCATCTGCCACCGAATCAGAATACGCACAATTGCGTTCCTACCTTCAAAGTCATGGTGTCGAGGTCACTACCGAGAGTCCGCTCAGACACCACCTGAGTCTTCGAGCGAGTGTGGAGGCGCTTAACGCCCTCCTCGGGATCGGTCTCACTGAATTTGTTGATAGCGAACTCGGCAACTTCTTTGCCCCGGACCAAGAGCCGGTGCTGCCTCCCGCCCTCTCGATCGTCACAGCGATCCTCGGCCTCGACTCAGCAGTTCAAGCCCGTCCACGCTTTCGCCCCGCCACAAAACCGGCACTCAGCTACCTACCCACCCAAGTCGCCAAGGCTTACGACTTCCCTTCTGCATCTGCCGTCGGCCACTCAGTAGCCCTCATAGAACTGGGAGGCGGCTTTCGCCAAGCTGACGTGACCAATTACTTCACAACTCAGAGCTTGCCAGTCCCAGTCGTCACCGCCATCAGTGTCAACGGAGGCGTTAACGACCCTACTACCGCCAATTCTGCCGATGCCGAAGTCATGCTAGATATCGAGGTTCTGGGATCAGTCGCTCCAGGAGTGACAATCGACGTCTACTTTGCCCCAAACACCGATCGCGGGTTCATAGACGCCGTGTCAGAGGCGAGTGCACCCGGCGGCCCGATGCCAGACGCAATCTCGATCAGCTGGGGTGGACCCGAATCCACCTGGTCGAAAAGTTCTCTTTCACTGATGCAGTCCGTGATTGCAGACGCTACCGCCAGGGGCATCACCGTAACCGTTGCTGCTGGCGACAACGGTTCCTCCGACGGACTTACTGATGGACTCGCTCATGTCGACTTCCCAGCCTCAGCCCCCAATGCCTTAGCGTGCGGTGGAACCCACCTCGACCTGACCAGCACTGGGGCGATAGCAGCTCAGACCGTCTGGAACGACATTGCGATCGGTGACGGCGCAACAGGCGGCGGCGTGAGTTCCTTCTTTCCACTACCCAACTATCAGGCACACGCCAACGTTCCCCCGTCCATCAATCCTGGGGGTTCTATCGGCAGGGGCGTGCCGGATGTCGCAGGCAACGCCGATCCACAAACTGGTTACCAGATTCTCGTTGACGGCACGGCCATGGTTGTCGGTGGAACCAGCGCCGTCGCCCCTCTAATGGCCGGACTCATCGTTCAACTTGCTATCGCCACAACAGCACGTCCGGGGTTCGTGCAGCCGGCGTGGTATCCTCTCGAACAATCAACGCGCACCACCAAGGCTCCTGCCTTCTTCAATATCGTCAAGGGCAATAACGGCGCCTACGACGCCGGTCCTGGTTGGAACCCGTGCACCGGTTTAGGGTCACCTTATGGGGGTAGGTTGGATCAGCAAATCTCATGATGCGCCCGGAAGACATGCAGGGAGAGTCACTCTTCGACAGCCTCATCCCTCAAGCAGAACAACGCGAGCTTGATACCGAGCGCAAACATGCAGATCAACGCATCGTCAACCTGTCACGCGGCAGCGCGTTGTTTGGAACCGCCCTTGTCATTGTTTTCCTGATCGAGGTGCTCACCGTACCGATCATGTCGCACGCCGTTGCCTGGCATATCGGCGTTGGCCTAATTGCTGTACCACTCATCGTCGGTAAACTTACCTATAGTTCATTGCGCTTCATCGGCTACTATCGTGGAGACGAGCGCTATCTGAAAGCTGGCGTTCCCTGGTTCCCGCTCCGCATCCTGGCCCCCTTCTTAGTCGTCACGACGGTCCTGGTAATCGGGAGTGGCGTTGAACTTGACGTAGCCGGGCCCACATCTTTCTCGGCAACCTTCCTCGCGCCAGCTCACTTCCTACTCTCGGTTGTCTGGTTCCTGTTAATGGCGTTTCACGTGGCTGCCTATGCCAACCGAGCCGCACGGTCCACCATCAAAGATATGTCGTCGCGACTGACCAA
Organism: Ferrimicrobium sp.; assembly: GCA_027409005.1. GTDB lineage: Bacteria > Actinomycetota > Acidimicrobiia > Acidimicrobiales > Acidimicrobiaceae > Ferrimicrobium. Next base: position 6,152 of record DAHZQE010000224.1, read on the forward strand.
ACCACGACCAACCAGCTCACGCTCACGAGTTGCTATCTTCATCGCTACATGCGCGATAGGCATAGTCTTGGCAACGCAATTCCAGGGTCCGATTAGACGATGGGAGGCCGCGTTCAACTCACCTAACAGCACGAACCCATCACAGCTGACCCATCCCCCGAAGCAGTACTACAATCCATCTTCACTGAAGCGGGGGGAAGAGCGTCAACGACTGCATGAACAGTTAGGACTTCATAACCGCAAAAAGAGCGGTTAAAAGTCCCAACTGTTCGCGTGCCTGAATAGAAATCGATCAAACCTAGGAGTCAGCCAACCGAACTGACCACCACCGGAGCTCGCTCAGATGATGTAGTCACCGGTCGGATTCCCATCGAAGCCAGAGGCCAAACGAAGACGCATCGGTGTATCTAGGTTGGTGATCTCTGCATCCATTCCAAGGTCATTGATCGATTCGCAGAGGCGTGGGTCGCGCTTTACCACCTTGGCCGGCACTCCAACTATGACAGAATGCGACGGCATCGACTCAAGCACTACCGCATTCGCGCCAACACTCGAATCCTCGCCGATCACTACCGGACCGAGAATCTTGGCGCCAGCACCAACGATAACGCGATCACCCAGCGTTGGGTGCCGCTTACCTCGCTCAAGGCTTCTCCCGCCAAGAGTGACCCCATGATATAGAGTGACGTTCGCTCCAATTTCAGCCGTCTCGCCGATGACGACACCCGTCGCATGATCTATGAAGAGCCCAGATCCAATCTGGGCTCCAGGGTGAATCTCCACTCCTGTCAGTGTTCGCGTAATCATCGAGATCGAACGAGCCAACAGACGATGTCCAGCTAGCCAAAGTGGATGGCTTAATCTCCAACCCCAAAGAGCGTGAACACCAGGATATGTAAGCGCCACCTCGAGCACCCCATTCGCCGCAGGATCCCGATCGAGGGCGGCTTGTATATCCTCGCGCAAATTTCGCAACATCTAGTCTCCCAAGTCAGCAAAGAGCGGTGTAGACAGGTAACGTTCCCCAAAGGAAGGAATGATCACGACGATCAGCTTGCCGGCATTCTCTGGCCGCTTCGCCAACTCCAGTGCCGCATAGGTAGCGGCACCCGAAGAGATGCCTACAAGAAGTCCCTCTTCTCTGGCCATTCGGCGTGCATACTCAAAGGCTGCCTCATTCGAGACCGAAACTATCTCGTCGACGACCTCACTATCGTAGGTCTTTGGAACAAATCCAGCACCGATCCCCTGAATCGGGTGCGGACCTTTTTGGCCACCAGAGAGTACAGGAGACGCCTCTGGTTCGATCGCCACAATCCGAAGGCTAGGCTTGCGAGGCTTAAGTGCCTCACCAATACCACTAATGGTTCCACCAGTACCAACGCCGGCTACCACGATGTCGACCTGACCATCGGTATCTGACCATATCTCCTCCGCAGTAGTCGTCCGGTGGATGGCTGGGTTCGCGGGATTCTCGAATTGTTGCAACATGACATAGGTCGGATCGGACTCAACCAGCTCGGTCGCCTTCGCGATAGCGCCTCCCATGCCCTCTGGGCCCGGCGTCAAAACTAGATCTGCACCAAAAGCTCGCAACAGCATACGGCGTTCACGACTCATGGTCTCAGGCATGGTGAGAATACAGCGATAGCCTTTGGCGGCACAGACCATCGCGAGTGCGATTCCAGTATTACCGCTAGTAGGCTCGACAATAACCGAATTTTGGTTAACTCGACCATCTGCAATCGCCGCCTCAAGCATGGCAACGCCGATTCGATCTTTAACACTATTGCCTGGATTAAAAAACTCGAGCTTGGCTACGACCGTGGCTCCGCAACCCGCCGTCAACCGATTAAGACGGACTAGAGGAGTACCCCCTACCAACTGCGTAACATCATCAGCGATCTTCATGCGACCTCACTTCCCTTCATCTAACACAACCAGAACCATGCTCGATTAATTCCGACTATTTCGATAGCATTTATTCCGTACCTTAGCAGCTTCGCAAGTGTTTCGAGCCCTAGTTTTGCTACGCTGGCCGGGAGTTGTAGCTGGGCATATCCCTCCACGAGATCGTACTTCACGGTTGTTGGGCCTCGATTCAGCAACAACACAACTCAGCAATCACGGCGAGCTCAGCTGCCCACGGTAACGCCTTCGTTAAGCAAATTGATGCGTTGAGTAGTCATCGCCTTCGAAGGCTGCCAAGCGCAGTTCACCGCTTAATAAAATCGCAAGCTCATAGAACAAGTGATATCGAGCTGGAGAGCTGGCAACCTAGCCGATGCAAAACGGTTGGCGCAGCTAGCCTGGCGAGAGGCGACTCGAAAGAATACGAGCAGCGAGGGTCCCGAAAACCAAAACTAATAGTCCGTAGATCCCGAGCAGTCCGGTCGTGCTAGCTCCGAAGGCGGCCGTAGCGATACCTGCGGCAATGGCAAAATCACGAATAGCTACCGGCATAACAATTCCGATACGGACCGACCTCGATGTGCCAAATGACAGTGCCGCGCCAATAAGCATGCAACCTATCACAAACAGGATCAACAACAATGTACCAATCAGGTAAGCAGCCTCAGGAACCACCTGGCTCGCCACCTCCCAGATCAGCATCAACAGAGCCAGATTACCGACGATTGCCGCGATGGCTCGCGTAATCCCGGTAGGAGCCAATCTGGTCCCAACTCCCACCCCTAGAAGCAAAGGAATGGCAACCACTAGCACCAACGTTCCTGCAAGTCCGGTCGTGTCGAGATGCGACGCATGCGCAAACAACGTAAGTAACGGACCAGCCATCGCAATAGTGATCAGCGTCGAGGCAAGCACCAACGCTGCTGCGGTCACCACATCGCCTGCGCCAAACCCAACAAGTGCGAGCGAGGCCACCTCGCTCGGGGCTACCCCCACTGCTAACATGGCATCGCGTAATTGACCGCTAACGAGCTGGCTCAACCCCCACGCGAGTAACGGAAGGAGGACGCTGCTTGCTGCCAAAACAGCTAGCATCCGCCATCGACCTCTTCGGACCGCGGCAAAACTCGCAAGATCGACCGTCAACCCTGCGGTGAACACCAAGACCGCGAGCGTAATATAGACATAATCACCCCGGTCTAATGCTCTTCCAGGAGCTGGCAACCAGAGAGCAATGGCCCCAACAAGGAGCACGAGATAGAGGGTCCAACGCTCCATCCGTTCCCGAATCCAAGCTATCAATCTCTCGATCAACACTGACTGCCGACTAACCGCATCTACTCACCACCCTCGCGATCGCTACCTAGAACACGAAGGCGTTCAGACACACGCTGGTGTCGGTTATCAAAGATAAAGCCGAGAATAGCGACTACCACTCCGATCCTGAGGGCAACATCTGCGAGATTGAAGGTCGCTGGATAGAAAGATAGATGGATCCAATCGACCACTGGAGAATTGAAGGGCCCATCAGGCCCAGTTAACCGCACCAGCAGATTGCCAACGCCACCTCCAATCGCTAGGGCAACTCCGACTCGGGTGGATGGAGTCGTGTTGCGCACCAGGAACCCAAGCAGTGTGAGAATGAGAACCTCTCCAACCTCAACTAGCCACTCGTGTCCTTGGCCCAACCCAAAAGCAGCCCCGGTGTTGTAGACAATATGCAACCTGATCACGCCACCCATGAAGGATGGCTCTTGACTGCGTAGGTATGTAGTAGCCCAGGCTGTCGTGCCGAGATCAACGCCAACCGTGGCTAGGCAAGCAGTCAGTGGCCATACCCAGTTGGATCTTGCTAAGCGTGGTCGCCGAACCGGCTCGATAGACAGCTGAACCTCCTTTTGTCGCTGCAGCCATTTTTAGGCTAGACAGCATCGGCGGTGGATATGCAATCTGGCTCAGCTCTTAACGCTGCGTAAACACTAGCAAAGATCACAGTCCTCCATCGCTTAAGCGATCTCGTCCCAAAACACGATGCCGACTCAATTAGCACGCATCGAGTAGGGCGAGATCGGCACGCAATTCTCTAACTCCCCAACTCGGTGGAGGCACTTCACACAACCAGAAGTGCTCTTCGAACCTCAATGATTAGCACCGACTCGTGATACTGCTGTCTTCGTGTCGTCTATTCTGATCGGATGAGTACGTCGCGGCACTATCAGACACCACCACTTCACTAGCTCTAAAGAGGAGAACTAATGCTGAAGGAGTTCAAAGCCTTTCTTATCCAATACAACGTCATTGGACTCGCGGTAGCGGTCGTCATCGGGGCTGCAGCTGGGGCACTTGTGAAGTCTTTAGTTACCAACATCATTACTCCACTGGTAACTATCCCCGGTAAAGTCAACTTTAGCCAGCTCGCATTCCACGTTGGTGGGAGTGTCTTTCGCTATGGTCAAGTAATAAATGCACTGATCTCGCTTGTGATTATCGCCTTCGTTGTCTTCTTCTTTATAGTTCGTCCACTGGGCAAGCTACAGAACAAGTTTCAGAGCTCCGCCTCGCCTACAATGACTTGTCCGGCGTGTCTGAGCAGCATCCCACTCAAGGCGACCAAGTGCGCCTTTTGTACTATTGACCTACCCACTACGACCTCCTCGAGCCAACCTCAAGAGGCTTGAGCTTGCACGTAGAGTGCGCCAGCAATATCTGCCAACTGCTCGGCAAACCCTAAACGAAAGCCGTTCGACTCTATGTCCACCACGACTGTGTCGAGCTTGGCCTCCCCTAGGCGTCGAGCCTCATCAAGCGCAGCGACAAACGGATCTACGCCATCTGCCTCATTCGGGCGTGCATCTGTCAAAACCACCAAAAGCGGTTCTGTTCCTCGGCGTCGTAGGTCGAGTGCGAGTCCGCGACCGGTAGCGAGTCCGCGAGCCAACGGCGTTCTTCCAACACGCTCTAACCCAAGCAACCTGGTGCGAGCAACCTCAAGCGACCGCGTGGGCCGCAAGCTCACTTGCGCACTATCACCACCGAATGAGACCACTGCTACCTGTGCACGCTCCCGATAGGCGGTCCCGAGCAGCTGTTCGATCGCCTCGCCGACCAGAGCCGTCGCTTCACGGCCCGCGACCGTCGCAGAGACATCCACCACGAATACCACACAGCGTTTCAACGCGCGCTCGATATCAACGTAACGGATATCCTCCACCCCCAACCCACCCTCGCCAGCGCGTTCCAGCCGAGCCACAATCGTGCGAGTGAGCGAG
>DAHZQE010000226.1:0-3743 GCA_027409005.1 Ferrimicrobium sp.
TTCTGCGCAGTCGCTGGAGGGGTGCTGTAGAGCATTTCCTGGGATTCATCTGCAGTGGAAAGCATGCTAGGGCGTCGAAAGGGCGAAGGAAGCTGGGAGGTGATATACTCGCGCCGAATAAATATTGCCAGGTGCTCACAACTATATTTCAACTTACTCGTTCTCGTCTACTTTCATGTGGATTTGCAGGTCGCAGATCACTTAGCTCGACCAGTACGTAGCATACTGGCTAGCGCCCTTGACGACATCCACAAAGTTGCTGGCAATAATCCGCTCCGTCTGCTCGCTGGGATGAAGCTCGTCGTACCACAGGAACGAATCCGGGTTCGGGTTTGCAACGCAATTTCCGCCGGTGACGTTGCAGTGGTTGATATACCCGGTGACGTTCAGTGGCGCCGTGCCGTTCAGGTAGTCCGCTGGGTTGTTGTAGATGTTCGTCATCTATTATTCAAATCAGCGACGAACTCGCACAGCAATGCGACGATCGACTCACCAGTCTGTGAACATCATAAACCGCAAAGCTCGCACCCGGATACCTCTTCGCAATCTCCACCTCAAACGGCGTTCGGTACTTGAAGATGGCATTCGTCGTGACAACTTGCTCCATCATTCTTGCACTGATCTCCGTCAGATTGCCCGTCTTGTTCTGCCAGTACTGATTCGGTCCTACTCCTCCCTTGCCAGCGGCACCGTACTCGGCGTTCAGGTTCAATGGTGCATTGTTGAAGAGGACGAAGAACCGGCCGCCGTTGGCGTAGACGCGTTCGAAGTTGCTGAAGATGCAGTCGATGTAGGTCGTGATGTTCGTCCCAGCCACCTCTTCGTCCTGGATGAAGGCTGCGTACCCCAGGTCGTTGGTGCCGATCCACATAGCATACACGGTCGAGTCAGCCGGGAGGTCGAGGAAGCGAGTGCCATTCGGGTAAACGTAAGCAGAATCATTGAGGTAAGCAGGCAGCTCGTAGCCTTGGATGTCCGGGAACGGAGCGTTGATTGCACTGAACCAGCGAGGCGTGATCTCGTTGCTGCAGACAGCGCCGCTCACGGCGTAGTTGTAGAGATTGGCACCGGTGTACTGCTTCACGTACTCTCCCCACACGCGGCCACCGTCTGCGGCGTGGTAGTTCACGGGATCGACCCAGCCGGTTGGCGGTGCGGCGCCGTCATGGCTGATGAAATAGCCCAAACGACTGTCATCTGAGTAGCTGTCGCCGAAGACGACGAGGGAGGTGAAGTTGGCGAGATTCCAGTCCTGCGCGAAGCACTGGCCAGGCGAGCAGGACGGCTGTGGTGGCGGTGGGTGGGCGTGGGTCCAGCTTGGGGGCCCTGGTGGGCCGTGAGGCCATGATGGCGGTGGATGAGCAGCTGCGAGGCCACCGAAGAGGATCGAGGAAGCGATTGCCCTGCTTGAAGGCATGTTGACTGTTATACAAAGCGGTCGATACTGCTACAACAAAACGCACAGCTTGCAGAGCGTCAGGCGCTTGCCCGCCATTTGTAGCTGCATCCTTCAACGATGACACCCGCCGTCCATGCACAGGAACGCCATCGGACTCCGCAGTGTACAAGGGTGGCTGCAGAGCTGCCGCTCAATTTCCTGGTTTACGCCCGGCAAAGATCACCAAAAGTCAGATGGAGTGATGTCAACTGCACACGCTACCCCAGCCTTGGCGCGGAGCTGTGCGCATGGCATTCAGGCTGAAACTGCCGCGAGTGGATATCTGCCGTTCAATGCTGCAGGAACAGGAAGGTGATGGGTCGGTCGAAAGGAAGGCTGCAGCATCTTTTTGCGGTTGCGGTGTTGGCTGTTGATCGCCTCCAAGCCGTGAAACCATCTCCAAATACTCGGTCGCGGGTATGCTGCCGCTGTCAGAGCGTGACAGTTGCCTGTAACATCGGAATCAAAGTCGGCCAGGCTCTCGATATTTCCTGTGCACGTTGTCAGTCATGTTCGCAGGATATGGATTTTGGAGAACTCACATTACACCTCTCCCTTTGAACTTTACCGGCGCATCGTACTGATCACCGTGATTTTCGCCGCCGAGCCTGCCTCCGCCACCCAGCCGGCCACTATCATCTTCGTACCGACTTGGACCTCTTGACGGTCTGTATCGATCATCTCTCCGTCGAGCAGGGTAGTCGCTGTCGTGGTGTCTCGGACTCGGACGATATCTGCTCTCCTCGCCGTAATTGCGACGATGTCGATCACCGTTGTACTGATTAGGCAGACTTCGTCTCCGCCGCTCAAATTCGCTACTGTCTTCACTGTCGCGCTTCTGGTGTCGACTCGGTGACGGACTGCGCTTCCGCTTGTGCATCTTCACGGGTGAAGACGCCTCATCGCTCCCTTCTTCGCTGGCCGTGGACAAAGCCGCAGATGAGCCAGACTTCGATCGCTTGCGAGGCCTGCCACGCAAGCCTTCATCGATCTGATTATCGCTTTGTCTTCGATTCCTCCGCGGCGGAGGTTCTGGCGTATCTGCCATCTCTTGATCCGAATCATTGCTCCTTCGCCGTCTGCCTCGGTCCGCACTGCTCTCACTTGCGACAGACTCTGCCAACGGTCCCACTTTTTTCTTCTTGCGCTCCAGCTCGCCGCATCTCGCGATGAGTACAGGGTCAAGCGGCCGGTCTGCGTCGTCCACGTCGACCTTCGCAATCTTCTCCAGCGTCCCTTCTCCTGATACTAGCCTCCCAAATATTGTGTGCTTACCATTCAGATGGGGACAAGGCTCGAGGGTGATGAAAAACCTGTGTGACCCGGTGTTAGCCTTACCCTGCCTTGCCGTCATCTGCATCGATGGCCGCGTACTGACTGCCGTTCGTATCTTTGCCTCTGTTCGCCGAGCAGACCAAACCTGCGGCGTCCATCTGCCGCCATTGCAAGTTTTCATCCTCGAACTCGCCGCCGTAGATACTCGCTGTGCCCGTGCCGTCGCCATTCACGATATCGCCGCCCTGGATCATAAACTCGTCGATTACTCGGTGGAAGGGTGCTTTGGCGTAGGACAGGCCGCTGTGTTCGCCGGTGCATAGTTGCCGGAAGCTACATTTTCACTATTCAGCGACGCCTGTCAAAGGTATGCATGCCTTTTGCTCAGCAGCTCACTTCTCGGCTGTCCGCGGACACTTGTCGGCGAAGAGCTCGATTACCAGGCGACCGGCTGGTTGCTCGCCTATATTGACATCGAGGAAGCAGCGCGGGCGTTGAGCATCGGCCATGTCGCTGCTGGTGGTGGTGAGAACGTTGCACATCCGTGACAAGGACGCAAGAGCAAGGCAGAGCCGTCTGCGTATGGCGATAAAGTTGCAGTGACGCTAGTTTCTGTGGGGTCGGGTCTGCCCGCTGTCTACTGCTGCCTCTTTGGGAAGCACCAAGCTTTGACCATTTCTGTTACGTTTGTCATGCAATGCTAAGGATGCTTTCTGGCCAACCACGGTGCCAGGCTTTAACATCGCGGACCCGAATTTCCACACTCAATCCCAGTGATCCAGTTTTGAAGACAGATGAGCACTACGAGCAATATAAATCTTTGTCATCCGAGCTCTCTGCCATCTTCTCCGACCTCCACACCTCTATTCCCACGGGCGAATACCACATCAACCTCTTCGCAGCACTACGTTACTACGAAAATGTCGGCCTAGAGACATACATATTTCACGATCCCATCAAGCTAAGATCGATCTTCCTGGTACCCGGAGCCGACTTTAGTACTACGGAGACAGTACACAACGCCACGAAG
>DAHZQE010000234.1:0-4050 GCA_027409005.1 Ferrimicrobium sp.
AGACGGTTGAGGCGTCGTCGAGCAACGCACGTTCGGCTCCTTGGGGGGGTGGAGATCAAGTTTGGTCCCAAGTCAGAGCGAATCTGGCAAAAATCATCCGCCAGCTGCTTTAAATCTGCAGTAGCTTCGTCATACTGGTCACGCCTATCGCGCCCCGGATCAAGAAGGACGTTGACCACCAGGGTCACCGTCTGGGACCAGTGGTCAAAGACTGCAAGTTCACCGACGAGGTTAAGGAGTACATCTGGCAGCTCGAGATCATCGACAACCGTCTCGCCAACCGTGGGTTCGATCTCACGAACCACGTCATAACCAAGATAACCGAGTAGTCCACCCGCAAAAGGAATCGGATCCAGCGGCTCCATCGAGAGAGCCGCGGTCAGCCGTTCAAGGTAGTCAAAGATCCCCTCCCCGTTCACTGGCTGCACCGGCAGATGGCCAAGGGTCTCGATCGATCCATGACGCACCACTACTCGGCCCAACGGAGAGCGACCAACGAAAGAGAAGCGCGACCATCGTCCTACCTGATCGACTGACTCAAAGATAAAACCGTCACCGTCAGCCCCAACGAGGGCATCAAAGGCAGCAACCGGCGTAATCGTATCGACCAACAACGTCTGTGTTAGTGCCACCAGCGAGTGCTTCTCCGCCGATCGCTGGAACTCGTCGAAGCTCATTTATCCAACTCGCTAGCGGCCAGCCCTCTGGTGAAACAGCTGTAGCTCCCCGTGTGGCAGGCACCGGACCCATGTTGTCGAACCCGAAGGAGCAGAGTATCGGCATCACAATCGACGTCGATGCTCACAACCTCCTGGGTGTTACCAGAGGTTGCACCCTTGTGCCAATACTCCTTACGCGAACGTGAGTAGAACCAAGTCTCTCCATCATGCAGCATCCGGTCAAGTGCCTCCCGGTCAACATAGGCAAGCATCAGCACCTGTCCTTGCTCATCAACCACGATCGCCGGCATCAGACCTCGATCATCGAAAACAAGGCTCTCCATAAGCTTGTCGTCATAATTCATTCAGCACTCCTCACTCGGCGCCTGCCATCCTCGCCGATCATTAACGCGACGAACCCACACATCATTCAGCCAAGCAGGTTAGAGGTAAAGTCCAGTTCCGGAGTCGATCCGATCGGAGGCGACAGCGTGTATATCACGTTCGCGAAGGATGAGGTACGTCTCCGCCTGGATCTCCACCTCAAACCTATCTTCAGGCGAAAAGAGCACCAGATCACCCTGTTTGATCGTCCTGACAGCTGGCCCGATAGCAACGACCTCCGTCCAGGTAAGGCGCTTAGCCACCTGAGCGGTAGCCGGTATCAGTATCCCCGACCGCGCCGTACGTTCACCTTCGACGGAGGGGACCTGAACCAACAATCGATCGGCGAGCATGGTGATAGCTTGCTTTTTTGGTCCTAGTTCACTCATTGCACTCTCTCTTCATAGATCTAATTCATCCTTCACTCGAACCTCGACTCCAGCATCGCGAAGGTAAACCTTCACCTGATCAATAGTGAAGGTTCCAAAATGGAATACGCTCGCAGCAAGTAAACCTTGGACCTTGAGCCTGGCTCCAGCCAAAAAATCCTCAAGGCTCCCTACCCCACCAGAGGCGATGACTGGCACATCGGTCTCGGCGAGTACTTTGGCATAGAGTGCTTGATCATAACCTCCGAGGTGGCCATCCCGATCCATCGAGGTCACCAAGAGTTCGCCAGCACCTTCGGCCTGCACACGCTCGAGCCAAGCCGACAGCTCGATCCCGGTCGGACGGGTTCCACCATGAGTAACCACTTCAAAGCCGACCTCACTTCGGCGTACGTCTATAGCCACAACCACACATTGGTCCCCGAAGACGTCAGCAATCTCCCTAATAAGTGTCGGATTGCGAACCGCCGCAGAATTCACAGCAACCTTGTCGGCGCCCATCCTCAAGAGAGCGCTCGCCACCGAGAGTGAGTCGACCCCGCCACCGACGGTAAAGGGTATGAAGACGCGCTCGGCTACTCGAGCGACAAGATCGACGATGGTTGTGCGATCCGATCGAGTAGCAGCAATATCTAAGAAGACGAGCTCGTCAGCGCCAGCCTCACTGTAACCACTCCCCATCGCCACTGGATCTCCGGCATCTCTCAGCTCGACGAAGGAGACTCCCTTGACCACTCTGCCATCGGCAACATCTAGGCACGGGATAATTCTTACCTGTTGCACGCCTGTAACCCCTCTAGCACAGAGAGCGTTCCTCGGTAGAGCGCGGTTCCAACGATTGCCCCCTCCAGGTAGCCGGCCCCAGGAGCAATTGCAGCGAGATCCTCAAGGTCCTTCACGTCCCGGATTCCTCCGGAGGCGATGAGAGCGATGGGATAAAGTGTCACTAGATGCCTGTAGAGCTCCAAATCCGGTCCACTCGCCATCCCGTCTCTAGCCACAGGCGTTATCAATTGGGTCACGAAGCCCGCTTGAGCGAACTCATCTACAGCCTCCTCAAGTTGAACACCGCTGGTTCGTCGCCAAGCGTCAACCACAACCATCGGCTGAGCCTCTTGCATACGAAAGTCAAGTGAAACCACCAACTTGGGGCGCAGCTCTAGATCGATGTCTCTAACCCAGCTACCAGGCTGCAATGCTGACGTACCGACGATAACACGGTCAACCCCTAAGCTGAGCAGAGTTGAGACCATACCCAAATCGCGTATGCCTCCTCCTAGTTCAACCATAACATCGTGTGCCCGTGCCAAGGAGATGCATTGGCGAAGCGTTGCTAGGTTGCTTCGGTCCTCGGGATCTCTAGCTGCATTGAGATCAACTAGATGCAAGCCATCGATCCCTTGTATCAGCAACCGCTCGATCACCTCTATGGCGGAGCCAAAGTTGGTAGATTTCGCGTAGTCACCTTGTGAGAGACGGACCGCCTGTCCATCGAGCATATCTATCGCAGGTAGAAACCTCATCGGCTATCCGCCTCATCGGTCAATGCACTAGCAAGAATATTAAGGCCAGTATGCGCAGATTTTTCGGGATGGAACTGCACTCCAAGCAACGACCCACGAGCAACCGCCGCCACATAGCGGGTGCCATAGTCCTCCCAGGCGACGGCATCCACGCTCTCTCGCACCGCGAACGAGTGCACGAAGTAGACCCAGGGATCATCGGGTACAGCTGCAAACATCATCGATCGCGGTTCGTCGATGATCAGCCGGTTCCACTGCATCTCAGGCAGGCGCACATCTGGTCGCATGCGCTCTACCCTTCCGGGGAGGATGCCAAGACCAGGTTCGCCGGACTCGTCCGAACCCTCAAACAGCAGCTGCATGCCGACACAGATGCCGAGCAGCCACTGACCGGCTTGCACTCTTTGGATGATCGCGCTCTCGAAGCCAGCCTCTCTAAGCCGCGATGCACAGGCTCCAAAGTGTCCCACTCCGGGGAGGATCGCCCGCTCGAATCCGTCTAACTGACTAGGGTCACGGACAAGAATTGCCCGATGTCCAAGATAGGACAGCGCGTTCGAAAGCGAGCCGAGATTACCTATGCCGTAGTCAAGCACCGCTACATCCATGATAGACACCACATCACAGGCGAGCGCAAGGCTAGAGCGCAGCCGCCAACAACGCGACGGCGGCTAAGTGTCTGTCTCGCGACGCAATAGTAATCGTCATCCATCAAGGAGACCCTTGGAGCTCACAACAGCATCTGAAGTTACGCGAGTCGCATCGTGAACTGTTTTTGCAAACCCCTTAAATGTGGCCTCGAGTTGATGGTGGGTGTTGCCGTCAGCGAGAGAATGCACATGCAGAGTACACCCACCATGACGGGCAAATGCAGCTAAAAACTCCTCAGCATGTTCGACGTAAAAGGCCGGTGTCCCAAGAGCCAAAGAACGATTACCGCCCAACTCGACAACCGCCATCCCACGGCCAGAGATATCGATAGCCACTCGAATCAACGACTCATCGAGGGGCACGGTGCGATCGGCAAAGCGCTCTAACCCCAACCTGTCAACAAGAGCCTCTCGAACGGCCTGACCCAACGCAATGCCGGTATCC
>DAHZQE010000235.1:0-6492 GCA_027409005.1 Ferrimicrobium sp.
AGTCCAAGCCACCGCATCTATGCATAGCTGACTTCAACGCTGTTTTGAACCTGCAACACAGATAGTCTGACCAAGAGATCACTCTCTATACCCCACACAAGGAAGTCCGGTTTATCTTACTAGCGCGTTCTCCGGCGCAACTGAGCGTCAAGGGGCATGAGTTGCAAGAGACCAAAACCTCTTATGAACCGCGTGCCGATCAACCTAAGGGCTCTGAGTAATTATGCTCAGGCTTTTAGGAGCAGACAGATAGGACTTTGGACCACCTATGAGGACAGTTGCGTGAGGCGAAGTAGCAGGAACGATTAAAAACCAGCGATTTGGTCTCGTCGAGCAGACTAGTTCTGGAATCATCGTCCTGTAATGGGGGAGTTCCTCAAGCAATGAAATACTTCGCCATTGGATGGTGTGCAATGATCGCAGTTGTAGTCTGCTCGGGTTCGAGTTGGAAGTTATCTGTGACTTGGACACCGATTCGTCCCGCCTCCAGAAGGTCGACGAGCTTCTCATTGTCCTCCAGGGAGGGGCATGCAGGGTACCCCCAAGAATAACGCCCTCCACGATAGGCTTGTTTGAAGAGGCCAGCCAAGGTAGGTCCGTCCTCGTCTCCGAACCCCCACTCTTGACGGATTCGAGCATGCCATAACTCTGCTAGCGCTTCGGTCATTTCAACGCCTAGACCGTGCAGATGGAGGTAGTCCTGGTAACGGTTCTCGCGGAAATAGTCTTGGGCCAGTTCGCTCACATGTCTACCCATGGTAGCAACATGAAAGGCTACATAATCCAGCTCCTGGCTGCTTCGAGAGCGATAAAAGTCAGCTATGCATAGATGCGGTGGCTTGGACTGCCGTGGAAACTGAAATCGCGTGAGTTCTCTGGCACTGTCGTTAGGGTCCAGGATGATGAGGTCGTTATTCTCGGAGATGCACGGAAAGTATCCATACACTATCTGTGGGGTAAGTGCCTGACTGGTCTTCGCATGATCAAGTTCGATGGCAAGTTGTGCGCGGATGCGTTCCTTGAATTCTGCATCGGTCTCCCCATTCTGTGGCCGGTAACCCCATTGATGACGAAAGAGTGCTGTCTCGTTCAAGTAGACAGCTATCTCCTCGAGAGCGATACCTTTTACTACTCTGGTGCCTAAGAATGGAGGTATGAAGACAGGATTGTCCATGGGAACGTGTTCAGACCGAGTGGTGCGTTGTTCGGTGTGTTCGTCCAATGCTGTCCGCATGCGTTTTACAGAAGATGCCTTTATTTGGCGACCGAATTCATCGTCAGTAAGTTCCCCATGTGAGATTCGAACTAGCTTATCCAGGACATCTAATCCCTCGAATGCATCCTTTCCGTAGAACACCCGCCCCTGGTAAATTTCACGCAGGTCCCGCTCCACGAAGGATCGCGTGAGCGCGGCTCCTCCTAGGATTACTGGGATGTGGGAAAGACCTCGCTGGTTTAGCTCGAGCAAGTTATCGCGCATCACCAGTGTGGATTTAACCAGGAGGCCGCTCATGCCTATTGCGTCGGCTCGAGTCTCTAATGCTTTGTCAATCAGTTCATTGATCGCGATTTTGATGCCGAGGTTGTGAACGCTAAACCCGTTGTTGGTTAGAATGATGTCTACAAGGTTTTTCCCAATGTCGTGAACATCACCTTTCACGGTTGCGAGAACGATTGTGCCACGGTTACTGGTCTCTGCTCGATCCATGAATGGCTCGAGAAAGGCAACTGCCTGTTTCATCGTCTCGGCTGAAGCTAACACGAAAGGTAGTTGCATCTGTCCCGAACCAAAGAGATCTCCCACCTCGGCCATCGCGGATAGTAGTATATCGTTCACTATCATGAGCGCTGGGGAGCCAGTATCGAGTGCTTCCTGTAGATCGGCTTCCAGGCCAACGCGATTCCCATCGACAATCCTGCGATATAGTCTTGCGTCGACCGGCAGTGATTCCAAGGCGGGACCAGTCTCTTTGAGACTGTCAGATGATTCGAACAGTTCGATGAGGCGGGAGAGTGGGTCGTAATCTCCATTTCTACGATCGTAAATCAGATCAAGACACACCTCTTGGATTTCCTTAGGTATTTTCGTAAGTGGGATAATCTTCGATGGATGGAGTATCGCCATAGTCAGGCCATTAACTCGGCACTCCTCGAGGAATACCGAATTAAGTACCTCGCGAGCTGCTGGTTTGAGACCAAACGAAATGTTGGATAGTCCAATAATGATGTGTGATTCAGGGAAGGCCTCATGGATCAGTCGAATACCTTCGATTGTTGCTTTGGCATCCTGGCGCGACTCTTCCATGCCGGTGGTGATCGGTAGCACAAGCGGATCAAAAATCAAGTCGGCTGGATCTAAGCCATAGCGGGTTGTGGCGATATTAGCGATCGCGGTGGCTGCACTTAGCTTCCATTCTGGTGTCCTAGCTTGCCCTTCTTCGTCGATGCATGTTGCCACTACGGCAGTACCAAAGCGTTCGGCAAGAGTTAGAAACTTGTCAAGCCGCGAGCCGCGAGCGTCACCTTCCTCAAGATTAACGGAGTTGAGGATCGTTCGTCCCCCAAGATGCAGCAATGCAACTTCGATAACTTCGGCCTCTGTTGAGTCGAGCATGATGGGTAGCGTTGATGCAGTAGCCAACCGTGAGGCGAGTTCGCGCATATTCTCTACACCATTTTCGCCCGTGTAGTCCACGCAGAGGTCTATGAGATGGGCTCCGTCTCTGACCTGTTCCTGGGCCATTGCCACACAGGTATCGTAATCGCGGGCGAGCAGCGCCTCACGGAAACGCTTCGAGCCGTTTGCGTTCGTTCGCTCGCCGACGTTGAGAAGTGAGGTCTCTTGACGAAGCGAGACAGAGGAGTAGAGTGATGCAACCTCAGGCTCAAAGTGTGAAGCGCGTGGTTGAGGGCTGAGATCGCGACAGGCGTCTACGACTGCTTGCAGATGGTCTGGAGTTGTGCCACAGCATCCACCGATGACGCTAACGCCGAAGTCTTCAACAAAGCGCTTAAGCGAGGAGGCTAGTTGATCAGGAGTGAGGTCGTAGTGCATCTTACCTTCTTGCACCGATGGCAATCCTGCATTTGGAAGGCAGGATATCGGCAGCGGACTGTGTTCGGCGAGGTAGCGCAGATGTTCACTCATCTCGGTTGGGCCGGTGGCACAGTTGATGCCAAAGACTGTAGGTTTCATCGCCGTCAACGATGCCACAGCTGCTCCGATCTCGGTGCCAGGTAACATCCGACCGGTGAGCTCGATGGTCACCTGCAGCTGTAGCGGTACTGATCTACCCTCACTCCCCATCGCTTGGCGAGCCCCAAGTATTGCGGCTTTTGCCGAGAGAATATCGTACACAGTCTCGATAACCAAGAGATCTACTCCGCCGGCGATGAGTCCCGAAGCCTGGTCGCGGTACGCATCGACCAGCGTAGTGAACTCGATCTGATTGAGGGTGGGGAGTTTTGTTCCTGGCCCCATGCTGCCGGCGACAAAGCGTGGGTGATTGGGGGTCGAGTAATCTCTGGCTACCCCAACGGCAAGTCGAGCAGCAACTTCGTTAAGTGCGCGAGCCTCCGACGCCAGGCCGTATTCGGCTAAGACTGGCGCAAGGGCTCCGAAGGTGTCTGTCTCAATTACGTCGACTCCTACGCCCAAAAATGAGGCGTGTAGTTGCTCAATGACCTCTGGCTTCGTACGCACCAGGATTTCGTTGCAACCTTCGAGATGTTCTCCGCCGAAGTCGTCAGCGGTGAGCTCGCGGAGCTGCAAGTTGGTGCCAGTCGCCCCATCAAAGATGACGATCTGTTCTTGGATTAGCCGGGCGTAGTCGAGCATGCTGAATAGGCTAGTAGCTGGTGAACAGCGTTTTCTAGGAGTGGTGTTGTGAAGATCTATACAAAGACAGGTGATGGTGGTACAACTGGATTGCTCTATGGCGGTAGGGTTCCAAAGGATTCGGTGCAAGTTGAGCTCAATGGCGCAGTTGACGAGGCACAAGCACATGTTGGAGTCGTGCGTGCACATGCCTCCGGGGAACTTGCAGAGATCTGTCGTGAACTAGAACTTGATCTTTGGATATTGATGGCGGAGGTTGCTACTCAAACTGGAAAACGCGACCATCTCATACCTGGCAAGACGTTAGTGACTGAGTCGATGGTGGCCCACTTGGAGGAGTTGATCGACCAGTTTTCGGCGCGTTTTGCACCTCCAAAGGAGTTTGTGGTCCCAGGGGAAGAGGTTGCCGCTGCCTTTCTTGATGTCTCTCGTACGGTGGTGAGGAGGGCTGAACGCTGCAGTCTCGGTTTCGTTCGAGAGGCTCCGGATTCATTCGTGCAGGTGTATCTCAATCGACTGTCGGATCTCTTGTGGACGTTGGCTCGTTGGAGTGAGGGCGATTCATTGACCGCTCGACAGGCAAAGCACGCCTAAGGTGCAAAGTGAAGTAATCGTTGCCAATAGTTAACTCAAGAAGGAGAATAGAGTGACTTTAAAGACTTCGGTATCGACCGCACCTGAGGTGGGCGTTGATGCTACCAGGGTTCGCGTCACCCAGGGAGAACACTCGACCCGCGTTCAAGCGACGCTGATTGACGGTGTTGTAGGTTACGAGTTTGGCATTGCGCCGGAACCGACGACAGAACAACTCCGTAGTCTCGGAGCGGCAGTTGTCGACGAGGCCTCGCGTGCCCATCTTTCTGAAGTGGCAGTCTCGTTGCCGGAGCTTGACGAGGAACAGCTAGAGGAGTTCGTGATTGGGCTATTGCTTGCTGGCTATAGGTTCGACACCTATCGGACGAACGAAGATGCTGATTCCTTTGTGTGCACTCAAGTAGTGTTGCGCGATCAGCAGACCAAGAGCGCAGCGCTTGGGCGCGCACAGATATTGGCTGAAGCGGTAGCGTTGGCTCGGGATCTCATTAATGAGCCGCCATCTAGATTGACACCAACCGATTTTGCACGTATTGCCAGTGATGTGGCAGCACGTTCTGGTCTAGAGATACGGATCTGGGACGAGAACGACTGTGCACATGAACGCCTAGGTGGCCTTTTGGGCGTGGCTCGTGGATCGGTTGAGCCCCCTCGAGCCATCAAACTCACATATCGTCCCCAACACTCGACTACCAAGAAGGTGGGACTCGTAGGCAAAGGTATCACTTTTGACTCAGGCGGACTGTCGTTGAAGTCGGGCGAAGGAATGATGACCATGAAGACCGACATGGGTGGTGCCGCTGCCGTGCTGGCTGCTATGTCGACATTGCGAGCTCTCAACGTCTCCCACGAGGTCAATGGCTATCTCATGATGACAGAGAACATGCCCTCGGGCAGTGCACAAAAGCCGGGCGACGTCCTGATTACTCGCTCTGGTCGCACCATCGAGGTGTTGAACACGGATGCCGAGGGTCGGCTGGTCTTGGCGGATGGCCTTACTCTCGCTCTAGAGGACGGTAATGAGGAGATCGTCGACATCGCGACACTCACCGGGGCCTGCGTCGTTGCTCTTGGTGATGAGGTAGCTGGCGTTATGGGAAACGATGACGACTTGATTTCTGCCCTGCATGCTGCTGGAAGTCAGGCAGTTGAGCCCAATTGGCAGCTTCCTCTTCCGAAGAGTTACGAGAAGTTGATCGCCTCAGAAGTAGCGGACATGAAAAATATTGGGAAGCGCGGTGGGGGCGCGATCACCGCCGCTCTTCTCTTGCAGCGGTTCGTACCGGATGCGCGATGGGCACATCTCGATATCGCGGGCCCGTCGCGTGCCGAAGGTGACCGCGGTTGGATACGTGCTGGTGCTACTGGCTTCGGAGTTTTGACCTTTATCCGCTGGTTGCAGCAGACGAACTCCTAGCCCGGGGAACCGAACCCGGAGCGTAGCCGAGCCGAACGAGTTGATCACAGATCTCGTCGTTGCTTGCGCCCAGATTGGCAAGCGTAGCGGTGAGTTGGTGTAGCCGGCCGTCGCGGTCTGTGATCGTTCGATACTGGCGTAGGTCAGGTCGGTTCGAAGCTAGGGCCTGGAGACTCTCCGGAAGACGCTTGAGCTGTCGGGCGCTGAGGGGTGGTAGCTCGCGTGGGACCTCTATGAGCCCCGGTATGAGCTCTCTGAGGAGATGGAAATCTCGACAACGATCGATGCTCCGATCAAGAAGCGAACCGCGGCTTGGGGTGTGGCCAAGGCCGAGCGAACGCGCTAACTCATGAGCCGGGATGCTGATGCGAGCCGTGCGCCCAATCAGAAGATCGAGGCGCTGAAGCAGAACGATGCTTGATGGACCGAGTATTGGCAACCAGAGAAGCTGGACGTAATCCGAAGCAATTGGCCACCACTGCTCACGGTTGTGCGGAACCTCCCAACGAGAGATAGAGAGTAACTCTGGACGCGAACCTTCCTGAACCATATGAGCCCTCCTTGGCGTTTAGATGGTATCAGTATAGCATAGAAAAGTATAGAATCAAGTAGGCGTGTAGGTACCGAATACGCCGCGAAGGGT
>DAHZQE010000243.1:0-3072 GCA_027409005.1 Ferrimicrobium sp.
GGCGAGGTGTCGAAGATTCAACCTGAATATCGATCAATTCCAGTGAGCAGGATGATTGAGCTGGCGCCGGTACCAGGGAAGTGGTGTATGCCACCAGTCGGCCAACGTTAGAAGCTAGATTTCAGCTAGCTGCTTCAGAAGTGGTGAAGATGCTGGCAAGCCGGTTTAAGAAGTTGAGCGCGATGGCGTGGTACATACGTGGGATCCGTGACCTTGATGCTCGGTGCTCATAGAGTGGGACGGCCGTTGATTGCACTGCCGTACATTCCTTCTCAGTCCAGTCGCCATGCTCACTCATGAACCTCCTGCTCACCGGCCCTCTCAACCATGTCCACCTGGCTGCTGCTGCGCTGGCGTTGCGCCCAAAACCCAACCCAATCCACTCGTCAGCGTCCCACTAACAGCATTGGCAACCATATCTCTCTTCCTCACTCTCTCCCCACCCCCATTTCCACTGGCAAGACTGTCCACACTTCCCTCCAATCCTCTCGGCGCCTCACCCGAGCTCCTCCCCGCAAAAAGCGGGAAAGTATTCCTACTGATAGCAGCCGCAGTCTTCCGACTGAGGTCAAACATGCTCATAGGCGCCTCTCCAGCATCCTCTGATGCACCAAACCGCCCCACCTCTCTCCGTTTCTGATTCAGGATCAGCTCAGGCTGCTCGCTGGAAACTGTGAAATTGCCTGGTAAGTGGCTGATGCTTCCGCGCTTGTCGGCGCGATCATCGAATTCTTCTGCTGCGCGTTGCTGGGAGGTCTGCAGGGCTGTCATCTCTTCTTCGACTCGTCGCCAGGAGGCCAGAATGTCTGTCAGCCGGCTTGTGGGAGCCAGGAGCAAGGCGATGGACAGCAGCTCGGTGCGCTGTTCCAGACGGCGGAGGGTCGGGGGTGTGCTGGTAGCAGGGCGGTAGCGGCCGGCGAGGAAAGCGGCTCGCCAGGAGGTATTATCTTCGGCGTCTTTCTGCTGTCTGCGGGCATTGGCGCTTGCGGTGGAGGTGTTGCGGGCGTGCTTAACACTTTCCATTTGCGCCGGTGCTTGGA
Source organism: Ferrimicrobium sp. (assembly GCA_027409005.1). Lineage (GTDB taxonomy): Bacteria > Actinomycetota > Acidimicrobiia > Acidimicrobiales > Acidimicrobiaceae > Ferrimicrobium. The sequence goes on from DAHZQE010000243.1 coordinate 1,041, forward strand.
GATCAGCTCCGGCAGGTGTCAGTCGGTTGATGATGTACGAATAAGCCGTCTCAAAGTCATCTTCCCTCAACGCAGTCTCAACCGCCATGAAAGTCACCCTCCTCTCTGCCTCCTTCTTCCTCCTCTCGATCCCTTCAGCATCCACCTCTTCTACCCTCTTGATCCCATCGTCTCCCTCCTTCGGCGGCAATCCGGCTTCGACAAACCCGGTAGCGATCGCAACCAAATCGTCGAGCTTTGTATATGACCTAGGATTCTGCTCCAGAACTTTGTCGATAAGACCTACAGGGTCAGAAGAGACACGGATCGTCACAGGCTGAAACGGTACGCCATGTTGTAGCGTGAGTGAGTAAAAGGACAAAGCATGCGTGGCGGCGATGAGTGAGGTGGCTTGATGGAAGCGTCGAGAATGTTTGGCGTCGTTGAAGAAGCCTTTGAAGGCGTTGATGCTGAAAAAGATCAGCAAGGTTGAGCAGGAAAATTACTATTGGGTGGAGACCCATACGTATCATTCGCTTTCTTCATGCCGCCGCGGTTGCGATTGCCATTGCTCGCTCCATCGTAAAACTCCATGGCCTTGGCAAGTACTACACGCACTGTTGTTCCTTCTGAGAGGAGCTTGCGACTCCCGTCGGAGGACTTGTGCAGGTACAGTCTGGTGGCGAAAGAGTAGCCTACCATGCAGCGCACATATCAGCGAGGTGCCCGTGTGTCCATGCCATCAACTTTTCCTTCGTCCGAGGAGAATGGGAAGCTGAGATTGCTCTCCAGCTCGCCCGCGAGTGCGTCAACATTTCGCGCAGGATCTAAGTCGGCTTCTGGGGGAGCAAAGAATGAGTAAAGTGTGTGTGAGAACGCAGTGAGGCGACATGCATGTCGGCAGAAGGCAGGTGTTTGGAAATCAGATCGTCCAGTGGAACTGGGGATGCAAAGCAAAAGCGATCACTTACTTCCTGTCTCGATGAACACCTTTAACATCTCTTCCTCGAATCTTTCCCTCGGTATTTTACCAAGAACACCAGCACCGGTCTCGCTATCACCCCCGTCTTCTTGCTCGATGCCCCAGTTCCATAGCCATAGCAACTTCTCTCTTTCAGCCGTCCACTGTGCATCGTCTTTGCGCGCGCCAGATTGCGACAACTTCCGCAACACTTTCTGCAGCAACGCTAGCTGTTCGTCGGGGCTTTGATAGAAGTGCAGCTTGATGACGTGGACCATACTGATGGGGTAGCCTAGCCCGGCAAGCTGGTACGCCGAATAGACAACCATTTGTAGCAACATGTAGGTCTCCAGGCGAGGCGTGGTGAGTCTATGCTCGGCCGTGAGAAGGTTTTGCGGCTCCAGATATGCAACATCCTCGCTCCGCTCCAGCTTCGCAGCATGGCGTTCTATGCGTGGCAACGAGCTGACAGAGGTCGCAAGATCGGGAGGAGGAATGAAGTTGAGTAATTCTGCAAGGCGTGCAAGGATACTATGAGCTCCTTTGATCGTTTCTTCGGTGTCTTGATCACAGGCATAGCAAACAGCGAACGCAGCCTGCGCATACTGCAGCTGCAACTTCCTGAGCACTTCTTCATCGATGTAGTCTTTCCCGCCGCTCGAGAAGCCGCCGAGATCAACATCGCTTGGCCCATCCCAGTCTTCAATCAGGTGCGTCGCTACGGCTATCGCGCCGTTTTCGGACTCCTTGACCAACCACTTGAAGATGTATTGCCAGTCGTGGTCATTGTAGTCGTCATCTGAGATGCCTTCGAGGCTGATCTTGCGCGCTCCAACTTCCACTTCATCGAGATCATCCTTCTCGCCGGTATTGCCACGCTTCTCCTCGTGGTGCAGCTTCCGCCGCTTACGTTCGGTGTGGCCGTACATCCAGGGACCGACTAAGCATTTGACGTCTCGGCCGATGACTGTATTGGCATGTCCAGAGAGGGGCAGAGACGTATCATGCTCCTTGCCTTTGCGGAGGAGTACATCGGTTCCACGCGGTCCATCCAGTCCTGAACATTCACTGAGGCTGATCTGGGGCGTGCCT
>DAHZQE010000264.1:0-4178 GCA_027409005.1 Ferrimicrobium sp.
CGCTCACCGCAACCGATCTCGTCGATTACTTGATTGCTGATGAAGTTGTGCGTAAACCCGGTGACGATGACGGCTTCATTGATCTCATAGGCGGTACTGGTCCAAATACGGCTGCTGTGTTGCGGAGACCAGTCACATCGACAGTGCCCGGTACGATCGTGGTACTCGGGGCCGCTGCGCAGGCGTTCTTGAAAATGAGCTCCGTTGTGGTGGTTGCTGTGTGTGCTGATCTCAACGCTGCTGGTGAAATTTCCTTGTGGCAGGAATGTCACGCACCTGTAAAGCGAGGGCGGATAGGATATGTGATGCGATAAGTGTTGGGGAGGCGCTGTAGGAGCGATATTCTTTTGGGTTGGAGATCCGTCTATCTACAGACAGCTGTTTACCCTGGTATCAGCCGTGACGGCGACTTTGGGCTCGAAGAAGGGAGGTGCGCAATACATGGGCCTGAAGCAACAATGCTAGGAGACTGCTGGACGAGGCAAGCTGCATCCCGGCAATGCTCTTTGAGACCGAGATTGGATCCGGTTGTGGAAGTGCTCGAAGCTTGTAGGCTCATCGGTGTGGACATCATCGTCCTCCACTCTGGCACTTCAACATCCCTGCAAAGCGCCGAGGCACACCTTTGGCTTGCGACCCTCGGTCACTGTCTCAAGCACCTTCACGTTCCCCACGCCGTACCGCCCGCCATGCTCATGCTTGCTGAGCGCACCCAGGGCTGCCAAGTCCTTTGCGCTCGCATCAAGTCTCGTACGCAGCTCCAAGCACAGAAAGCTGCTGTACATCACCAGCACATTCGTCTTCGTAGTCTCTGCGACTGCCGTGTCTTTCCGCCACACCTTCGTCTTCTCTCTCCGAACATAATTTCCGAGTCCGGTGCCCGAGTAGTTGATGCCGTAGAGCGCTTGGCGTGACTTCGACAGCTTCGCTAGACCAGGCACTAGCTCTTTCTGGAGGATTCTCGAGGCTGGTCGGATGTATGCGAGCCTGTCGTTGGCTAGGGTTTCAATCTCGCCCGATGGCGTCGCCAGCGGCACTTGAGCCCAGGGCTTGGCTACGGCCATGACGCGATGTGGATGCAAGATGAGGACGAAGACGAAAGAGGGATGAGGGAGAAAGATGTTTTGAGAAGGATCGATATCCACGACTCCGAGCATGATCTGGCGTTGCGGCGATGTTGAATCCGTCCGCTATGAGGTGAAGTTGGTGCCGAGGCGCGGAGCTTAAGCAATGCCGCTGGGCGCCAGCAAGTTCACACTCCTTCATCATTGTCGATGAGATATTGTTAGGTTTTGCAGGCATAGGAGTTGGCTCTGGGTCGATCCAGCAGCGGCCAGATATGCATGAGCCGTGGTTGAGCAGAGGGCACGGAACGGTTCGAGAATCGATCGAGGGCCAATTCTAGCTAAGCATGAGGCTGTTATGCCTGCTGTAAAGTGCCATCAGCGCCACAACCGTCGGCAATAGACTCAGGATGCTGGTGAAGAAGGACCATGGCAATGTTGATACGACTATCGACCTTATTAGCGATATATAGATTGTTGATTTCGGTCTGCGCGTTGACATGCAAGTGATAGTGAAGGGAGGGGGAAAGGATGTGATGGGGGAGCTTGTTGAAAAGAGGAAGGCGCTGTGCCCGTGCAGACGACCACGCAAGGAGTGTTGTCGGGGATAGCGGGGTGGAGGTATAATATAGGTGAGGTTGCGGAAGAAGCTGAGCAAAGTCTCCGATCAGCGCGAGGTAGGCAAAGTACGTAGCGTCGATTCGAAACTTCGTATGGGTCTCAAGACACATCCATGTGATTAGAGTTGGAATTGTTTGCATGACCATACCCTTGAGGTGAGGTGAGGTTGCGATGAGAGTCAGTGGGTGCATATATCATATAGTCGAGGAAGGCACGATGATGTAGGCTACGCGACGCGACCCCACCAAGATCCGGCCAGCCCCGCTGTCATCATCTGCAAAGCGATGCTGATAAACCTACAACGTCTCCCGCGAAGCGTTTCTCATTCCAGATCTTATCGTACTGTCGCGATACGATTGCAGGTATGGATCGCTTTAAAGGCATAGCGAAGGGTGGGTGGAAGCCGGCCGGCGATGCGCCCATACACCGCGACTCATGGAAGTCAGACCTGAAGGGTATGGCGACTGGAAAGAAGAAGGATCCGTACGAATATGCGCACAACCACACATCCGCTCCTTTGTCGAGTTTGAAAGATCCAGACTCGTTTGGCCCGCCTCCAAAACACACGGGTGCGGGTGGTTTGGGCGGCGGCGCGGGCGCAATCGCTGCGCCATCTGGCGGGCTGGGTTCACCTGTGCCCACGCCTTCACGAAGGCAGCAGCGAGTGGATGAAGAAGAAGAAAAGCCGCCATCAGGACCGTACAGAGCAGACACGACGGGTCTGCGGACTGACAACCTACCCAAGCCACCAGTGAGAAGAGGAGAAGTCGGCACAACGAGTCCAGCGAGAACAGCTGGGCCAGGTCTACCATCCAGAAATGATTCGCCTAGTCTTCCTCCTCGCCAGACTCCGTACGCTGTGCCTCGGCAGAACACAGGGCCTCCACCGATACTACCGCCGCGGATGAACGAAAATCCTACAGAAGACTCTCCGCTGCCCCCGCCACGGTATGAAGAAGCGTCTCGAGACCCTCAAGTTCCAGAGATCCCACAGGGCGCTGCCGCAAGATTGGGCCAAGCAGGAGTTTCGGTACCTGGTTTCGGCATTCATCCTTCGTCCGCGGCTCCACAGCCAGTACCTGGTGGGCAGGGCGCGCAACTGAGCGAGCTACAGCAGCGTTTCGCGAGGATGAAGACCGGCGAGCAGAGAGCAAGCTCAGGTCCAGCAGGTCCTGCACCTGCCGCTGTGTCAGCGAAGAAGCCTAAGCCGCCACCACCGCCGAAGAAATCAGGATTGGCTGCTGGCGGCTCGTCTGGAGAAGGTGATGCGGCTCCGGCACCACCACCTGTACCTCTGGTTAGCAAGCCACGGCCGGGCGGATGAAGATGGATTTCGAGTGCTGCCGAAGCAGCGAAAGGGACATGTATTCGGTGATCCAGCGCCAGGATCTGGGTGGCCTCGGTGATATCGAGGTGTGTGCCGGCAGGTAAATTGTCAGGATGTTCGGTCTGAGCAAAACGTCGAAATGCAAGTGCGACCCGATGCCAGGGCTACCATGGCAGCTCGATGTGCGAAGCGCGGAGAGGCGGTATGCGTGCCATCACAATCGCGAGGACTTCAGCGATCGAGAGCGAACGAAGTCCTGCGAGGCCTTGCGCGGCGACGAGACTTCCCAGCACTTGCTTACTCGCTAAAGTCTGCCATTGCCTCGAGATAGAAATATAACCGAACATTAGCCAAGCCTGCAGACATCAAATACTATGTATTGTCAGATATGCTGTGATGGCGGAAATCGCCCGTCTTCCATCTTCACACGATCGTTGCCAAGTCGATTCAAGCCTCGCAGCCGGACCCTGATCGCCAAAAAGATCGCGAGCAGAAGCGCGTGCCCTTAAGTAAGCATGCCATCAGCTTCGCGCGAAAAGTGCGAACCATCTGCGTCATGACATGCGACACCACGATGGAGCCACGACGGCTTTGCCGGGAGCCGCCGGCAGCAACTCGGAAGGCCTTCTAGCCAGTCAATGGACGGTTGCGTGGCCGACGGGCTTCGGACAGACGCCTGGCTCTTAGGACGTAAATGTGAAGGCAGGTAGAGTGTTCTTGCCTGCATAGTCCACTTCTTCGTGCTGTTCCTGTGCAGGTACATCCGTCTCATCACTCAGCGAATCATCTCGACCAACAGCTGACCTTCTAAGCACCGGTGAGCTGCATGTCAGCAGCCTCCTGTCTCCCCAGCGACCTTCCGTCCTTTCGAGAAGCATAACCTACGCACGTACATCTTGCGCTTTCACGAACGTTACCTATCCCGGGTTTCCGCGGTTACGCCTGCGCTCGCTACCACGCACAACTGGGAAAGTCAACACGATGTTCGACGTTGACTTCTCGCACTCCTCCGCCACGCCCCTTCCAGCTTCCGTCTCCATCGATTCGGCCATTAAGCTCCTCCACGACTTTGAGACCATCATCAAGCTGAATCCTGACTGCAAGGGCTGCAAACCCATCCCGCCTCCTACCGCCAAGAATGGCTTTCCCAGGAAGAATGGCGTTAA
>DAHZQE010000288.1:0-3428 GCA_027409005.1 Ferrimicrobium sp.
TAGCCGGGCTGGCATTTGGTGTCCACCTCAGTGTGATTCACTGGTTGTTGATGACGGGACTCTTTCTTGTCGGACTCCTACCGTTCACGATCCTCGGTGTTATGCTTGGCCATCTCCTCAAACCCGACTCGATGGGACCCGTGACCGGTGGGGTGTCTACCCTCTTCCTCCTGATAGGTGGCGGCTTTGGCAATATTGGAGGCCACGGCCTCCTCCACAAGATCTTTGAACTCATCCCCTCCTATTGGTTGATCAGAGCTGGTGCGGTCTCGCTTGGTGGATCCCCATGGACACTTGAGGGATGGCTGGTAATTGTGTTATGGACTGCTGCCTTTGCGTTCTTGGCTCGTCTGGTCTATCTGCGTGACACCGTACGGTTGTGACGTGTTTATCGCTGAAGCTGTTTGATCGATGGATGAGCATTGCGGTACTTTAGCTGTGCTAGGACTCCTCTAGGTCTCAGTATCCCATCTGGCCAACGTTGGGTGGTATAGCTGTCACTGTTAGCAGTGAATTGTGCCAGTGTAAGTGGTCGACCGGTCTCGATTTCGTAAGACGACGGATCTCTCTTTTCTACTGGTTACGATCTCAGACGGGGATTACACAACGGAATGCGAAGCTCTGAGGGTTAGATGGAGGAAGGTTTGCAACGTTTTGGTGTCTTGGGTGAACAGTGCCTGTGTCTGATTGTCCATGTTGGCACGCTCGAGCCTGGGGTTACAGGCACGGTCCTGATGCTGCTTGAGGAGGACAAGGTGGTCGTCGTTGATCCGGGCATGGTTCCCTCCAAAGAGACAATACTCGGACCGATGGCGAGCATAGGGATTGGCCCAGAGAAGGTGACTGAAGTGGTCCTGAGCCATCATCATCTTGACCATACCTTTCATGTCGCCCTCTTTGAGCGAGCAAATGTGCACGATTATCATGCTATTTATCGAGGAGATGAGTGGACGAGCCGTCCCGGGGAGGGGTATCGAATCTCCCCAAATGTGAAGCTTCTCGAGACCCCTGGGCACACTCAAGAGGAGGTGAGTATCGCGATATCGACGAGCGACGGCCTCTGTGTGTACACCCATTTATGGTGGACAGAGGATGGACCGCTGGAGGATCCCTATGCGCCGAGCGCAGATCAGTTGCGGAGTTCGCGTCTTCGTGTCCTTGCTATGAATCCTGATTGGATCATTCCTGGCCATGGTCGGCCGTTTCGCCCTCAAACCAGGCCAGTGGTGGTCTAGAGCTAGCGGCTATATAGACATGGCTGGCCGTCTGTCAGGGGACCGGTAGGGTACATTGGTCATGGAGTCTTTACGCACAAATCTTGAGTCCGCAATTCGAAGCGACGTAGTTCCGCTGCTGATCAACTACGGATCCATCCCCTGCCTGTCCCCGGCGTTCGATCGTGACTGGGCGGCGAGCGGCCATCTCGAACGCGCCTTGGTGCTCTATCAGGACTGGATCGGAACACGCAACATTCCCGGGCTCACCAGCTATATTCAGCGGATCGATGGACGCACCCCGTTGTTGGTGATCGATGTTCCTGCGAGCGACGAGAAACAAGGAGATGCTGTACTCCTCTACGGTCATCTGGACAAACAGCCGGCCACTGACGCCTGGTCCGATGGACTCGATCCATTCCAGAGTAAGTTAGTTCAAGATAACCTCTTTGGGCGAGGGATGGTAGACGATGGGTACGCAGCTCCTCTCGTTATCGCTGTCATTGAGGAGTTGGCCAGGCAAGGCGTTCCCTACCCACACTGCGTTCTCATTGTCGAGGCTTGTGAAGAGAGTGGGAGCCCCGACCTCGATGCGCATCTCGAACAGCTTCTGCCAACTATCGGTGAGGTCCGTCTCGTAGTCTGCCTCGACGCGGGAGGCTTGGATTTTAAGCGACTGTGGGTGACCTCATCCCTACGCGGTAATCTTGTGATCTCGGCGAAGGTCACCGTGCTCGAGAACGGAGTGCACTCAGGTGAAGCTGGAGGGGTGGTCCCGTCCTCGTTTCGCATCTTACGCACGTTGCTCTCGCGGATTGAGGATCAGGAGACCGGCGCAATATTGCCGGAGTTTCTTCAAGTTGACATCCCATCGTTCCATAGCCAGCAGGCCGAGAAGTTGTCGCGCGAACTGGGTGATCCATTGGCGGCGTTGTTCCCGATGGCTGGTGATACCCGGCTGATGGGGAGAGATGGCGCTGACAGGTTGCTGAACCAGACGTGGCGTCCATCGCTCTCGTTCATCGGGATTGACGGTGTGCCTTCTGTGGCTGGAGGAGGAAACGTACTTCGCCCCTTCACGACCGGCAAGATCTCACTTCGGCTTCCACCGACGGTTGATGCCAAGCTCGCGCAGGACCGTCTCGTGGAGCTTCTGTCTAGCCAAATACCGTATGGGGCCGACGTTGAGATCGATGCAGAGGAACCAGCGCAAGGGTGGGTAGCCAAGGATCCGAGTCCTTGGCTGGCCCAAGCACTAGACGAGGGGTCGAGGTCAGGGTATGGTGAGCCGGCTGCATTCTGCGGCGAGGGGGGCTCGATTCCTTTCATGGCCACTCTAGGAGAGCACTTCCCAAACGCCGACTTTGTCGCCACTGGGGCACTTGGACCCGGCAGCAATGCTCATGGTCCCGATGAATCCCTCTATCTCCCTGCGGCCATCGGAGTCGCGACCACGCTAGCTCGTGTGCTCGAGGCCGCCTCGAGATAGATGTTAACTATGGTTTTGCCGAAGGTTCTGAAGCTGCCGAAGGATCTGAAGCTGCCGAAGGATCTGGGTGTGATTTCTGTAGCTCGTTAGCCGCACGTGCGTTCAAAAGTTCGCTAACCTAGCTAGACGGTTAGGACTAGCCTGGAGTGGAGAACGCGTCATTAGCGAGGTGAGGTGCAACATGTCCCTAGGCGGTTGGTTCCAGCCCATTGAAGAGCTTTCTCTCGATGAGATCGATCTGTCAGATCTTGAGTTTTGGCGGCTGCCCCACCAGGTGCGGGAGGGCGCGTTCCGCAGCTTGCGCCAGCGCCGTCCGGTGGCTAGATTTCCAATACCGGAGTGGCTGCTCACGGAGGAGACTGAGTCAGGATCGTATCATGCCATCATGCGCTATAGCGACGTGCTATCCGCTTCTAGGGATCCGGAGACGTTCGCTTCGGGTAGAGGAACTGTGTCGATTATCGATTTGCCGGAGGAGTTTTTGGAGTTCTTTGGTTCGCTGATCAACACCGATGATCCACGCCACGCCCACCTACGCCGAGTGGTTATGCGAGCCTTTACTCCGCGAAGGATTGAACGTTTGGACGCTGAAATTGGAGTGGTGGCGCACCGGCTTGTTGAGAACGCGAGAGACCTTGGTCAGTTTGATTTCGTCGATGCTATCGCAGCGCCTCTGCCATTGCGTATTATCGGTGAGATCATGGGGATCCCCGAGGAGTATGACC
>DAHZQE010000303.1:0-7211 GCA_027409005.1 Ferrimicrobium sp.
GTTCGGCAAGGTGTATCGGGGATACGGGTCATCAGTAGGCTGGAGCCAGTTTGGTAACAGATTGATAGCTAGGATCTGTAGGTCTTGCGAGGCGAACGTGTTGAGACGGTGATGAAGTGAAGAGGTGTAGACACTCGGGTCGAGATGTTACATGGCGATCCAGTGGAAGACGAAGCAGATCAGCCGGAAGCCTGCTGTTGTGACACTGACAAGGCGGGTGGAGGCGAGGATGATGACTGGGTCGGATGGCTCTCCGCATGATGCCTGCAGCTGGAGCTAGGCTGCATGAGCCCGCCGCACAAGGCTCAAGGAGCACGGGCGTGGCGCAATCATAGCACAACAGTGAGCTCTCTCGCTTGTGGATCCCCCTTGTCCTCCCTCGTGTTGGGTGACGGTCTGAAGCAATGACAGCTTTCACGAGCCTCGGTACGGCTCCGACAACTCAATTCAGCCTATCGTACAAGTACATACTCCGCTGCGCTCTTTCAAATATCCATGCCCAAAATCGTACTCCCGGAAACGCCCTGCTTCCTGCGCTGCGTGCAGGAAGTAGACTGCTCTCTGATAAGGCGCAAAGCCGTCCGTAAGACTCCCCATACCCGGCCGCGCCAATATCGTACAGATCATCAATCTCCCCACGGGTATCACAAACACTAAGAGAAAGCCGTCTCCTCCCAGGCGTCCCGCTGCGTCTCTGGGGACCATGGTACAATTACATCCGTCTTCCGCAGCCTTTACCACCCTCGTTTTCTCGCGAAGCGCTTGTTGAGTAGAGCCAGCACCTTCGAGACATTGAATTGGACGTACTCCAAGTCGAGGTCTTCCTGCTGCTCCTTTTGCATCTCCAGAAGATCGTCGAGCTTCAGGTCCAGTTCTAGCAGTCCGCGATTCCTGCCCTTGTAATGCAGACTGATCACAAAGGTCCCAGGGCTCGGACTCGTGATGTTGAAGTAGATGTTTGCTCTTCGATTCTCCGGCACGTTGCTCTTCTGGATTACACCCTGCTTCTCCAGCTCCTGGTGCGTGAATTTGTACGGCCCGAGGACTTTCGACTGCTGCCCGCGCTTGCTCGTGCCTTCTGACTGCCCCCGAACGTTGTGGAGATAGCTCTTATACGTCTCCAGTTGCCCTACGAGATAAGTATTGTGGTCACGGATCGTGCGGTAGACCTCCTCCAACTTGCCAGTCTCGGCCAGGACTTTCTCCTTCAGCGAGCCGAGATGTACCAATTCCTGCTCAACCTCGTCTCGTAGCAGAGCATAGTGGTCGTTTTTGTCGATGATGCCGAGTTCTTGCAGCTGGTTCAGCAACTCCATGGCACGAATGCCTTTCCTTACCATCACCGAGTCGTTCTTCGTGGTTGCCGCAGCCTCTGCCACTCTGTCCAGCCGCAATGGTCTCCGCGTGACAGACGAGTTTGATGGCAAGGACCGCATGATGACCACGAATGTCGCCTTGGCCTCCATGAAGTACACTTCCTCTTGCGTGATATCCAGTGCTGCGGTGAAGTCATCCAGTGGCGTCTCCCATTTGCTGTAGAGCGGCAGATTGATCACCCTGTTGTCCTTGCGCGGAAGTTGTGCAGGCGCAACCCCCAGTTCTGCAAGCAGTTGGCTCAGGTGCGAGCTCCCATCCTTAGCCAGCTCGAGACCATGCTTCTCGAGAAGCGAATGAGTCGCGTAGACTTCATTCAGTGTGATCTGCAGCTCGAGGTCACGCTTCGACAGCGCGACATAGTTGTCCATCTCGAGCGTCTCGTAGAAATCCTGCACTTCACAAAGATCCAGCATGAACTTGTTGATGCGCTCCTTGTTTTTCTGGATGAATGGCTGCAGCTTGAGCATGTACGGCTCTTTGGCGTAGCTTGGTTTGTTGGCCAAGTTCTGGAGCATCTTGGCTACATATGTGAGTGTCCGCTTAGGGTTGTCGGCTGGAAGCTGTTCGATGAGCATGTACGATCGCGGAGTGACGATGGCCGGATTGATGAATCGTAAGAAGAAGAAGCCGCCAATCAATGTGCAGACCGTCTGCTCCGATGCATCAGGGTATTTTCGTCGAGTCAAGCTTCGGATCTGTTTGCATATCCACCGAATGCCGTACGGCGTCTCCTCCAGTCCGTCGATAATGGTATCCAGGAAAGAGTCCGCGATCTCAATCAGCATCTCAATCCGAGGTGCGATGATACGCTGGACGTTCTCATTCGCCGCGGCCTGCTCAGCTGTTATGCCCTTCGGTAGTTCCGGCGGCAATGGTTCGCCGCCCAATTCAATCTTTTCAATCATTGCCTCGTATACTTTGAGCGGATTGATCTCCAGGTCGAGATCCTTAATCTCGATAAGAGAGTTGATCCGGTTAGCAAGTACGCTTTTCAAGTAGCTCTGCCCAGGTCCTCTTCGAGTGTAGGTCGTCATCATGCGCGAGACGGGCGTGTTTGCTCGCAGTAGGGAAGAGTAGTCAGGCGTATTGTCGAATTGGTAGGTTAGGACCGATTGAAACATGGTGAGGAGCAAATGCTCTTCTCGGCTCTCGTACTGGTTGCCGTAGATGGTGAACATGACGGTCTGCAGCAACTGATCGATTTCGGCCATCGTGACAAGCCGACAAAGATGTGCGATATGCCGAGGCTCGCTTTGGAGCAGGAAGAAGAGATTGCCGTATTTCTGTGTTTTCTCGTCGTTCGGGAACGTTCCTTCCGTGATGTCGGCTGCGTCGTCCAGGTGACTTGCCACTTCATCGCGCTGCTCTACTGTCAGCTGGGTATCACTCGCCCATGCGCTTCTGCGTACCTCTTCCATGGCCATGCGATTCTGCACGAGCAGGGCTATCCGTGAATCAAGGTATCGCACATCCTTCTCCAACACGAAGTTCTTCTTCGATTGCGACGATATCCGGCCCTTCAGTTCGCGCAATGCTTTCTGCGCTGCTCGAGGTTAGTGGCGCTCCGAGAACTTTTGCCTATCGCAAGCCTCACCTCTTGCCAAGTCGTCTTCAATCTCGAGGTCTCGTTGGTTGGCGTTCATAGACAGATAGAGCGCCGTGACCGAGTATCGCTTCGATGCGCGCATTGATCGAGAGCCATCTTGCGAGCTCATCGTCTGTTGAACGGGGTGTCAGTGACTGCGCGCCCGTATTTGGCATTGCGCTGCGCCGAACTTACATTCTGGCGGTTCATTGTCTGAAAGTGAGAGCCAGCCGACGAGGTCGACGCCCGCGCAGGGGTCATCATCGTCGCGGCCATTTCGTTAGAGCCTCGTATGGGGTGGTGTCGCTGTTGTTCAGTCGGCCGCTGGCGGCGCACGGCAGGGAAGCCCAATCGCGCGGATTGCTAGACTAGCGGGGGGTGACACAAAGAATGATGCTTTGTTCTGTGGGGAGGTGGGTGCGGATAGATACTGCTGCGAGGAGGCTCCGGTTCGCCGCGCTCTTACATTCCAGAACCTGTGCGCTGGATTGGTGGGAGTCTCAGGGCAGAGGCCGTAATGAGGTGAAACGAAGCGGGCCAGAGGCGAGTCGGGCGATGCGGGCGTGCGGAAGGGCGCGCTGCCGGCCTTGGAGGGATGCTCGAGCACTGCTGTCAAAGGCTGACCTTGCCTGTGAGCTAGCGTGCGCCGCGGCGACGACGACGACGACGAACAGAGAGCTGAGGGCGAGGGTCAGGAGACGAGAATTCCACGATCAGGCGGCACTGTCGCATTGAAGGCCGAGCGGAGAGGATGCGCCCGCATTGGTCGGCGCCAAGGCTCGCTATCCGTGCATGCGCGCTAGCCCAGGGGTACACAGCTTATGCGATCTATTTTCCACCCAAACCTGCCAACTGCATGGCGTCACCCCATCATTGATCTCCTCCTGTCGAGTGTTTGTGTGGGTTTGAGGCTGGACTACCTGCGCGTCACCACATGATGGTCTTGCGGAATGCAGTGTTCGCGGTGGACGCGCCATCAAGCGGCCCTGATCAGCAGATCGTCGCCCTTCATCATTACGACCCAGTAGCAGGTACAACCCGCCAACGCTTTCGTGCAAAACACGCCGCAGCAACATCATCATTGGTTCTCAGTGTATCAGATACGCCTTTCTCGAAGACATCCTCTCTACAGTGGCACTTGCCGCTCAGTGAGTCGGAACTTCTTGAAGCCTTCATGGCCGCAACTGACATTGGAGGCTGGGGAGCCATCGCCGCTGACGACGTTTTTGCGGAGCCGAGAGAGTGAAGATCGAGAGCGTCCGCCGGTATACCATGCGCTGCGAACCGACGGGGAGATTCTCTTACCAGCGGAGGAATTGCACAGGCTTTGTAGTTTTGCCCCGTTGTCGCCCCGAATATGTCGTCTCTTTCAGTCTTCCAGCGTGCTGCAGCCCCAAGGCGATTACGACTGAGAACGCCCTTGTCTTAGTTTCCAGACACAGCAGACGGCAGAATTACTACGGATCTCAACGGGCTATGCCTTTTACAAACGATTGCGCTCTACGCAGGGCATCCTCTCTTGATTGCGTACGATTGACGTCATTGCGATGCGTCGGACGTGGAAACCATGCTGTACATATCCTATAATATCCTTACCTTATCTCAACGATCCTAGCTCAACAGGCCGCGGAGCGACAGTATGGCGAAAGGCAACCCAACCGTCGATGCAGCCCAAGCCGACACCGGTCTCGCGCCCCTCAATGAAGGACCTAAAGAACCCCAACCGCCGCAGCACGGGGATTTTGTCAAGGATCCCACACTGGATACACTACCAGAACAACTCCAAGACCTTCCGGCACCGTTCGAAGGCCTCGTCTTGCCGCTGGAAACAACCGGCAATCACACCAGTGCAACGAACAGCCAGACAGTCAGCCTCGACGGTTACCCGAAGGACAATCAGTTCGGCGACCTAGTGAAAGCGCATCTGCATCCTGAAGGGCCTGTGCGAGCGGAGTCAATAAAGCCTCAAGATGTCAAATGGCCTGATGGGTACCGAAGCATTCTCAAGAAAGTCGAGGGCTTAGGCGATGAGGAGGATGTGAGGGTCTTCAAGGTCGTGCGCGGAACGCGCAAGGCGGAGATTTTGGTCGTCACGTTGGATACGAAGAATGAGCGATGGATTGGAGTAAGGTTTTCGGAGTAAAGGTGAAGATGGATTGAGGCCAGTCGGGCCTTCCAACAGTCTCGGAAGAATGATACCCAATAGAAGACGGTTCGAGTGAGTGTGGTCGGGTGAGAGTGTAGACGTAGCTCAACCGGTCCTGCAAAGGCGCGCGTTTGGAGGGCATGCACGAGATACATATGAAACCTACTGCCGAACAACTTTTTCCAACACCGCAGCGCATGCAGTCAGCATTCATCGTCTTGGCTCGAGGCTCAAGCGGGAGCTAAAGAGCTTATTTTGCGTTTCTATCAATCCGTAACTTCTATACATGGCATCCATGTATCTGATACATCTTGTACAAACAACTCTGAAAGTCGAACCCGCAACAACATAAAACCGTATATGACGCGCGTCCGGCTCTGCATGCCGCCACATCTCACTGGTACTTTGCTTGACGGCTAAACTTGACTTTATTCTATAGTGTTTAGCATCCTCGAGGATGCTACAAGTTGAGTGTCAGGTGATGCACCGCGTGCGGAGACTGGTCGAGAGCGCTCATGCTGGCGCCTTCGTATAAATGAAGGCGCGAGACTGCTCGACTGTCAATCATCTCCGCCGCAACTTGGTGTCCTGAAACGAACTCATCCTCGAACGTGCAGTCGAGACCCTAGACTGACCGCAGGGGCATTTCGTCGTAGGGCGCGGCAAGGGCTGGTGTTCGATGCTGTTTCCGGGATGAAACGCTGTGACACCGTCGTTCCTCCCTAGGTCAAACCGACATTCCTTCGGTGTCCCCTTGACGGCACTCTGCACTGAGCATCATTGCCTCTGCTGGCGACGGCAACCGCATACGATGTACCGGGGAGCATGGCCGCACCCCCGCCGGCTCCCTGAAATGGTCCTGCTTCACAGTTCACAATATTTCATTTGATCTGATTCTTCCATCTGCATTGAACTATTCGTGTCCTGCGTTCTATCTGCATGTCCGCGTGAGTAGTCTATAGTGTTGCGTAGTCGAGACAAGCGGCCTCTAATCCACAAGCCTCACCTTCTACTTACAACAGCGTATCGCCCAGAGCACACCTCACAATTGAAACACCTGCCCTCACCGTCTCTGCCGCACCTTGCTCCTCCAAGCTCGGGTTGACCTCCACCAAGTCCAGCGCCACCAGACTACCAGTCTCATGCACGCACTCGGCGATAAAGTCGCCTTCGCGCAGCGTCAGCCCCCCTCGCACCGCAGTGCCCGTGCTTGGTGCCCACATCGGGTCCAGCGCGTCGATGTCAAATGAGAGATGGATGGGCGTATCGCTGCCGATCCAGCCAAGAGCCATGTCCATAACTTTGCCAATACCATGACGATCGACATCGTGCATGCTGAATGCCTTGATGCCATTGTCGCGCAAGATTTGCTTCTCACCACGATCAACGTCACGCAGGCCGATGTAGACAAGCTTGGAGATTGGGAAGCGTTGATCGTCTTTGATCCAGCCAAAAGGAGCGCCTGGTTTGTCGGATGCAAGACCAGTCAAGAAGGCCACGGGCATGCCGTGAATGTTGCCCGAGTCTGAAGTCTCGGGCGTATTGATATCCGCGTGAGCATCCACCCAGATCACCGCCAGCTCCCTACCCAGCCGCTCCCTCATCGCCTTTGCCGTCCCACTGATCGTCCCAATTGCGATGGAATGGTCCCCACCAAGCGTGAGCACAAAGCGGCCCTCCTTCGCATGCTCGTACACCTGGTTGCTGAGTTGCTGCGTCACCGCACTGACGGCGCGCGGCTTCTTCATGTTCCGGTGGTCCGGATCCTCGCTGGGGATGAGCTCGGAGTAGGCGTGGACCTTCCCGTCGTAGTGGACCTTGTACTCGAGGTCGTCTTTCAGCTGATCGACCAGGCCTGATTCTATCAGAGCCATGGGAGCAGCATCGACGCCTGCCTTGCACTATCGCAGACGTCAGCTCATGTCTTTCCCTACTGTTGCTAGCTTTGTTCTTACCTGCCCGCCCGAGAAGCCGACAGCGACGAGTCCGAGGTCATCATTGCTCTCCAAGAATTTTGAGCGAATCGTTGAAGCCTGCATGATTGCTACACTGTAACACCGATTCGTCCCCTTCACGTCAAGATGATGAACCGCAAAGCCGACT
>DAHZQE010000309.1:0-2801 GCA_027409005.1 Ferrimicrobium sp.
GGGCAAGATGTCCCCTATCAGGGTCGGGTCCGGGGGCAAGGCCTGTCCTCCAGATGTTGTGGTCGGCCAGTGGTCCGACTACCAGGCATTGTAGGGGTACGTGAGCTCCTTGGCAACCTGGGCATAGGCGGTCCGCTTTCCCCTCCTCGGTGCAGATCGCACTCCCGACCAGCGATCTCGCTCCAGCCGGACGTCTTGTGCCCAGCCTCTCGGTAAAGCGGACGAGTAGTGCCCACCCGGAGATCCAATCCAAGTGGACGGTGAATGCCCATCCTCAGCTGCAGACCGCCTGCACCTCCCTTCAAGACCGATCGCCAGTTCATCGGCTTGACTTCAAGATGGGCATAGCTCGTCCGGGTAAGTCACACTCAATGGGCAAGAGCAGTCCGCCAGAAGAGTCTTAGCTGAAGTTGGATGGGCATTGGGAGTCCGCTTCCAAGAAGCTGACGCTAAGGCAGATTGATCGGCCGTTCGTGAAGCGGCCGAAAGCGCGGCAACGAAGCGGACGCTCAATGCCCAGATGCGGTCATCTGCCGCCGTGAAGCCAAAAGCGGACGTTCAATGCCCAGGGTCGGCCTCCAACACGAACCCCTAGCCCATCTGGGGGTACGGTTAAAGCGGACGCCTTCTACCCAGGGGGTCCATCCTCGATGTTCTGAGTAGAGAAGCTTGGCCTATGCTGGCGCTCGATGACTGATCGCTGGTCGGTCGGGCAGCTGTAGGTGGAATAGTCCACAAGTTGTCCACAGGTCGAGTTTGGCAACATGGGCAGCGCCAGTACGCCGCCATGGGCATCGTAAGTCCGGCAAAGTGGCACAGCTGGTACGAAAGCGTGGCACTTCTAGTCCGTCCGGCAGTTCCCGCGCCGCCCCGTAGAGAGATAGAGTTTTTCAAGACTTCTCGTACTAGAAAGACCGCGGTTGTGGAAAACCACCCTAGGAGACGAAGGCCTGCCCCATATGCTCTTGATAACCTATCTTATCCGTAGCTAAGACGTCCCGAGATCCCCCCTCGCCTGGCTCCCTCCAGATCGACATTTCCTCAACAGCAGCCTCAACAGACGACGATGGCCGGCAAGCTCTGTGATACAGCGCCTTCGACCGACAGTTATCGATCAATCGCTTCTTGGTTGCCAACCACAACTGAATGGGTATACTCAAAAGCAAATGGCAGAGAACACAGTCAAAGAGCTTCTGGGAGATGAGGCGTCCCTAGGGTGGGGTGTGAATGCCAAGGAATCCTTCCTCGCCCCGCTAGATACCTCAGATCCAGAGGCAAGACGGGTACTCGAGCAGCTTACCGGGCGACGGTGGTCACCCGGGTCGCTTGACCCAAGTGTCGATCCCAACGCGAAAACCTAAGCGCTAGTCCTCGACCCACACCCGGGGGCGATTAGCAAAATCGACTACCGCTGAAAGATCACTTCTCGGATTCGGCCATCGGGGTACTCTACAAGAACTTTGCCGGCAGCTTTCTCTACCTCTGTACGCCAAAGTTCGGTGGAGATCGAGCGGCGAAGCTCCTCTGTAATCGTGACTCCGTTCTCATCGGCCAGGTTCTTGAGTGTCCTTGCCGCCTCGTCTGACAGATTCACCGACATCTTTACAGTCATAGTTGATTTCGCCCTTTAGCTTTAGTGTTCTTCATATCCTTAAGGGTGCATATTAGGTGGATTTTGGATGGGTGTCAAGAGGAGCCGTACTTGTGCCTAAGGTGTGGTTCAAGCGCCCTAGGGGGAGGGCGACAATCTTGAGCGCCAGCTATGCGCTAATCGGATTCTGGCTACTCCACTTCTGACTTGAGCCATCTTAACATCGGTACACCCAGACAAAGGTGAGCAACAAGCAAACATCGGTGTCGGTGAAGCTCGAATGCCTGCGCCCCCAGCTATCAGGATGCCTACCGTGCTCGGCTCAGCCCAAACATCCGCTTGGTTGCTCTCCGAGCCCGTTATTTCTGATGGGCGTAACCGGCGGGACAAGGAAACAACGCAACTCAAGTCATCCAGCGCGCGTTATGTTGCCTGCGAGGCAACTCTAGACTCCACATGCCTCTCCCCTATCATCGCCAGCGGCACTTGACCCTCACTGACCCACCTAGGCGCCTGCCAAATTGTCCGGCCGGCTGTGCAAGCGCCAGCCTGGAGGACGGCCGCCAGTTCCCAAGTACCTTTCTCTGCCGATTGGGTCAGTACGTCTGGGGTTGCGCCAGCTGTCTAATTCCCTGCGCCCCTTCGGGCTGGTGGTGCTTGACGATGGATCCAAGGTCTGTTTGGCTGCGGCTCCCGAGATGGCTGAGGTCGTAGCTGAGATGGTGGGAACGATGGATGTTCCTCTGGGGCAGGCCCATCTGGAGATCCTCGCTATTGTCGTTTGGCACGGGCAGGTGACGCGGCGACGAATAGAGCAGATTCGCGGCGTCAACTGCGTGGATTCTCTGGCTTGGCTGGTTGAACATGGGTTACTCACCAGGGACCGCGACAAGGAGACACTCGGACACGCCAACGTATATCGCATCACCAATCACGCCCTGCAACTGGCTGGAGTGACCTCCATCGATGACCTCAAGCGTCGAATGCGGACATCCATGCAGCAGCAATCCGAAGAGCAAGGGGGGATCCAAGGCAGGCACACCGATGAGTACGGCCGGCCAACAATATCCCTCTAACTAGAGGACAGGTGGGGGAGGGGGTTTGCCTTCTGGACAACACGAGATCGTCCATGTCTTTTGCGTGTTACCCCTTCTTCGGGGCGGGCGGATTGCCATAAAGAGGCCCCCTACAAACTCATGAACCCTGACAT
>DAHZQE010000391.1:0-4488 GCA_027409005.1 Ferrimicrobium sp.
GCAGCTTCGCATCTAGGTTTGAGAGAGGTTCGTCCATCAGAAATATACTCGGCTCCCTTACAATTGCCCTCCCCATTGCAACACGCTGTCGTTGCCCGCCGGAGAGCTGCCGAGGCTTCTTGGTGAGAATATCGGTAATACCGAGAATATCGGATGCGTCGTGAATTCTCTGTGCAATGGTAGGTTTGGGTAAATTTTGGAGACGAAGAGCAAACCCAATGTTCTCTGCGACAGTCATATGGGGGTAGAGGGCATAGTTCTGAAACACCATAGCGATATCGCGATCTTTTGGCTCTAACGCGTTGACGACCTTACCGCCGATTCGCAGTGTGCCTGAGGTAATTTCTTCAAGGCCGGCTACCATCCGAAGCGTCGTTGTCTTGCCACAGCCCGACGGACCGACGAGGACCATAAGCTCGCCATCGGCAATGTCAAGGTTGAGGTCTTTAATTGCATGATAGCCTCCCGGATACATCTTGTTGACCTGTTCCAGAGTGATGGACGCCATGTGAATCTCCCTCTTTACCTATGACCTGCGGACGATGAAGGCACTAAACGGTTCGATAGTATTTTCGCCAGCGGATATAGATCGTTCCAATCCTCGATTGTCGATAAGTACACCACCGTCGGTGTGTCGCTGAATACTCTGGTCACTAAAATTTATGTGAACCTCCAACTTGTCGACCTTGTAACTCCACGAGAGATCATCGAGATAAAGGGTTGCGAGGTTAGAAGAAGCGATCGTGTTGCGAAGCGATAACAACCTTCGGGTGAGGTTCAAGATTGAGTGTTCATCAGCGAGCTGTGTCTCTACGCTGGTGGTGACCTGGCCAAAGGGAAGCCATGGAGTACCCCGTGTGAAGCCATGCTGCCGACTACCATTCCACGGCATCGGACGACGAGCATAATCTCTCCTGAAGCTCGCCGTCGAGGCAGAGGTCATCTCGTCCTGGAGGAAGTGGTCGTCGATAATAGAATCGCCTAGCCCGAGTTCGTCACCATAGTAGAGGATTAGCGTGCCTGGCAGTGTGGTGAGGAGTATGAGTGCACTCCGAATTCTTGTGTCATCATCTGCTGACCATCGAGTCGGGAAGCGCGAGATGTCGTGATTTGACGCAGCCCAACAGCAGTGGGCACCGTTGGTTAGTTTATCAAGCGTCTCTGTTACGAGGGGTGCTAGGCTGCGTGAGCTGAAATCGGAGAAGGTAAACGGAAAGTTCATCGCGAGGTCGAGCTCGTCGTTGTTGCCGTAGAAGCTGACCAGCGTATCGAGAT
Source organism: Ferrimicrobium sp. (assembly GCA_027409005.1). Lineage (GTDB taxonomy): Bacteria > Actinomycetota > Acidimicrobiia > Acidimicrobiales > Acidimicrobiaceae > Ferrimicrobium. Next base: position 1,276 of record DAHZQE010000391.1, read on the forward strand.
CGCTGACCCATGTCTCACCTATCAACACCTTTGGCGGTTGATATGAGGCCGCTAGTTGCCGCCAATTTCGATAGAGGGCGTGCACTTCGGGACGATTTTTAGAGTAAGTTTCTGCCAATCCGAAGTGTTCAAAGTGGCGATTTTGACCTGGGTTGGCTACAGGATCATCGCGGAGCAGCTGGTCTTTGTAGATTCCATGGGCAACGTCGATCCGGAATCCATCGATCCCCAAGTCAAACCAGAATCGCAATATCTTCTGAAACTCCTCGTGAACCAGGGGGTTCCACCAATTGAGATCGGGTTGCGTTGGGAGGAAGTTATGGAGATAATATTGCTTAGAGTGAGTGTCATAGGACCAAGCGGATCCACCGGTGGCGTCTAGCCAGTTGTTCGGGGGTCCGCCAGTGATTGAAGGATCGGCCCACACGTAATAGTCGCGGTAGTGTGAGTTACGGTCAGAACGTGCCGACTTAAACCAGGGGTGCTCGGAACTCGTGTGATTGGGGACGAGGTCGAGGATTACTTTAAGCGACGCCTTAGACGCCGCTCGGATGAGTCGCTGCAGCGCGTCTATCCCGCCGTAATCGCCTGCAACTGAGTAGTAGTCACTTACGTCGTAGCCCCAGTCGTGATTTGGGCTAGGCATTATTGGTGACATCCAGATGGCGTCAACTCCAAGGCTTTCGATGTATGGCAGATGCTCGATCACCCCATCTATATCCCCATATCCATCGGCGTTTGAGTCAGCAAACGAGCGGACGTAAATTTGATAGATGGTCGCATTTCTGAGCCAATTTGGGTGAGCAATGTTGGGCACGGCTAACCTTTGACCGCACCGGAGGTAAGGCCTGAGACCACAAATCTCCTGAATACGAAGACGAGAATGCCGATCGGGACGACGGCTACCACACTTGCAGCAAAGATGGTGCCATAGGGAATCACGTTGGGTGAGCCAAAGAGCGCTATCCCCACCGGTATGGTGCGGTAGCTATTGGAGTTATCAAATGTCAACGCCATAAGGAACTCGGTCCAACATGCAGTGAAGGTAAAGATGCCGGCTGTAAAAATGCCGGGCAGCGCCTGGGGAAGGATGATCGACCAGTAGGTGCGCAGAGGCGATGCTCCGTCCACGCGAGCGCTCTCCTCCATCTCCCTGGGAATCCCTAGAAAGTAATTCCTCATTATCCAGATTGCGAACGGGAGATTGAACGCTGTGTACGGAACGATCAGCACCTCGTAGCTATCTATCCAACCAAGGTTGTGCATCAGTAGGTAGAGAGGAGAGACAACGGCGATCTCTGGAAAGAGCGAGATCATCAAGAGCACGACCATGATGGCTGTCTTGCCTCGTATCGGCAACCTTGCTAGCGCGTATCCGGCTAGCGATCCGATCGCCAGAACCAGAATGGTTGCACTGATTGCGACGATGAGGGAGTTTCTAAAATAGATGCCGAAGTCGTAGTGGACAAACGCTGACTGATAGTTCGCGATACTGAGCGGGTTTGGAAAATATTGTGGCGGACTCGCTCCAATTCCTGAATTTGTCTTAAAGCTCGAAGCTATTAGCCAATACAGTGGGAGTGCTACGAAGAGTACTACGAGCAGCACTGATGCATTGAGTAAGTTGAACCATTTCTTGAGGCCGGTTTTGGTGTGGAACTTCATTGTGCTTACGCGTCACTCACCTGAGCGCGGAAGACCTTCAAGAACAGCAGGCAGCCAATCAGCACGAGAGCGCTGGCGCTAACTGCAATCGCATTGCCGGCACCATAATTGAGATTTTGGAACATTACACGATAGCTCAACACAGCGAGCGACGTAGTTGCAGTGCCTGGTCCACCCCCAGTCAAAACAAAGGGAAGATCAAATATCCCGAAGGCCTGGAGGATCCGAAACAGAACAGCCAAGGCGATAGTCGGCCTAAGCAGGGGAAGGGTTACTCTCCAAAAGGTCGTCCATGAGCCGGCACCATCGACGGCTGCGGCCTCGAAGACTTCTTGAGGAAGCATGACGAGGCCGGCTATAACGATAATAGCGACGAAGGGCGTCGTCTTCCATATATCGGCTACCATCATCGAGATGATTGCCGATGTTGGGGTGCCAAGAAATTGAGGTTGTCCCAAACCAAGCGCCGAAAAGATGGCCTGCATTACCCCATAGGTGCCGTCAAATATATACTGCCAGAGCTCGGCGGAGATAACGGTTATCATCGACCAAGGGATCAGTAAGAGGGCCATCATCAGTCCACGACCTTTGGTAAGGCGCTCAAGCACGAGGCCAACCAGAGTGCCAAGCACAACTTCCACGGCCACCGTCACCACGGTATAAAAGACGGTGAAAAATAATGCATACCGCCATACCGAGGCGTGAAATATCTGGCTGTAGTTCGAGAATGTGAATCCAGCGAGTTGGAACCCATTGCCGGTAACCGTTACGTTGGCCAAGCTGAGAACCACCGAGAACACTATCGGAAAGATGGTAACTGCTCCGACGACGACGAGTGCCGGAGACGAGAACGCCCAACCGATGCGGGTGGTGCGTCTCCGATGATCCTTGGCACCCCTCCGTTCTCCGTGGGGCGCTGTATCGCCGATCTGATTGTTCTGTGTCATCGACTCAAAGCTCTCGCTCTCCGATCCCTTGCGTGGGCCCAGCCATTGGTACTACCGACTGGGCCCTGGCCTTGTCTAGAGACCACCACTCAGAGCTGTATTGGCCTGGGATTCGGCAGCCGCTAGCGCTGACTTGACCGATGTCGAGCCATTAAGAGCCGCATTGATGTTCGTGTAGATCGCTGTACTCAGAGCTGGGTAATTTGGAGTCCCTGCTGGTCGAGCGATCAACCGAGTTTTGGCTGCCACCTTTTCGGGTGGCGGAGCGCTGGCTTCTGCCGCGATCGACGTTCGTACGGATTGCACCGTTGGAATCTCTGAGTACTTCTTTCCGAGGATGGTCTGGGCCTGGACACTCGACATCCACTTGATGAAGGTCAGGTCAGTCGCAATGTGCTTGCTATGTGGATTGATATAGAGGTTCCAACCACCGATGGTGGAGTACCCGGGATAGCTATGTCCAGAGAAGGTAGGCAGCGGAGCTACACCAACCTTGCCGACCACCTTTGAGTCTGACGGGGTTTGGGAGTTCGACCAGGCATAGTCCCAGTTTCGTAGGCATGCAGCGTCGCCGGCGTTGAAGGTCGACATAGCCTGGGGC